>WLHO01000001.1 GCA_009702645.1 Actinomycetota bacterium
GCATGAGATTACTCGGAGCAAAAGTGATTCCGGTCACTACTGGCTCGAGGACGTTGAAGGATGCGATCAATGAGGCTCTACGAGACTGGGTAGCAAACGTTTCAACGACTCACTATCTACTTGGAACTGTTGCAGGCCCGCATCCATTTCCAACAATGGTCCGCGATTTCCATTCAGTGATTGGAATTGAATCAAGAGCGCAGATGCTTGAGCAATTTGGATCTCTACCTGATGTTGTTGCCGCTTGCGTCGGGGGAGGATCCAACGCGATTGGAATCTTCCACGCATTTCTAGATGATGAGAATGTAAGGCTAGTAGGGATGGAAGCTGCAGGCGATGGCGTTGACACTCTGCGCCATGCCGCCACGCTAAGCATGGGAAGACCTGGTGTCTTGCACGGGGCCAAGAGCTATCTTCTTCAGGATCAGGACGGTCAGACCTTGGAATCACATTCGATATCCGCTGGTCTTGATTACCCCGGTGTAGGTCCAGAGCATTCATGGCTCAAGGACATTGGTCGAGCTGAATACATTCCAGTGACAGATACAGAAGCAATGAATGCCCTAAAACTACTTAGCCAGACTGAGGGAATCATTCCTGCAATTGAAACAGCCCACGCTTTAGCTGGAATTGAAAAGCTGGTTCCTTCTTTGAAACCAGGGGCAAAGATTCTTATCAACTTGAGCGGTCGCGGTGACAAGGACATGGAAACTGCAGCCAAGTACTTTGGATTAATCTGATGAGCACTACAGAACAGATCCTTAGAGCCAACCGCGAAGGCGGCGGTTCGCTTATTGGCTACTTTCCTTTGGGTTACCCAACGCTTGCGGAATCTGTTGAAGCTGCAGTGGCGATGTGCGAATCAGGCGTCGATGTTCTCGAGCTCGGTATTCCCTATAGCGATCCCGTGATGGACGGGATTGTAATCCAGGAGGCAACCGAGCTTGCATTGGCTAACGGGTTTAAACTGAAGGACACTTTTGAAGCAATTCGATCGGTCACTAGTCGCGTTGATGCACCAGTTCTTGTGATGACTTACTGGAACCCGGTCATGCAGTTCGGTGAAGAGAGGTTTGCCCAAGAACTTGCCGATTCTGGTGCAGCAGGAGCAATTACTCCCGATCTCATCCCGGATGAGGCTGAAAGCTGGATTAGGGCCACCGACTCCCTTGGCTTGGACAGGGTCTTCTTAGCAACGCCAACTTCTACAGACGTTAGAACCCAACGTGCCTGCGCAAGTTCAAAAGGATTTGTTTACGCGGTATCAACCATGGGAATCACTGGAGCAAGAGATGATCTAGACCAAAACGCAAAGAAAGTTGTTGCACAGGTTCGATCCCAATCCTCAGATTCGATGACAGCCGTTGGAATCGGAGTTTCTACAGCATCTCAAGTGAGAGAGATAAACAAGTATGCGGATGGGGCCATAGTTGGATCGGCTTTTGTACGCGCTTATCAAGACGGGGGTATTGAGGCGCTTCGTGCCAAGGTAGCCGAATTAGCAAAAGGAAAGAACAAGTGAAAAACGTTATCATCGCCGCGATTCCATCACCGGATGTGAGCTACATCGAACTCGGCCCATTCCGAATTCATTTCTACGCACTGTTTATCCTCGCTGGAATAGTTATCGCCCTTATCCTCACAGAGTCACGCCTTCGCGCTAGGGGAGCAGAGGCCGGTATCGCACTCGACATCTCGCTGTGGGCAATTCCTTTTGGCATCCTTGGAGGCCGCTTCTTTCACGTTTTGACACACCCAGATGACTACTTCTACCCAGGAGCAGATTTGCTTGCCGTGTTCCGCATTTGGGAGGGTGGTTTAGCTATCTATGGGGCTTTGATTCTCGGTTCTGTCGGGGCGTACATCGGCGCACGCTCAGCTGGAATCAAATTCACTTCATACCTCGATGCTGTGGCTCCAGGAGTTCTACTTGCTCAAGCTATTGGTCGTTGGGGAAACTACTTCAACAACGAACTTTTTGGAACACCAACGGATTTGCCATGGGGTCTAGAAATTCCAAGCAGCAACCCTGCATATCCAGCCGGACTACCCGAAGGTGTGTTGTTTCACCCGACATTTCTGTATGAATCAATCTGGTCTCTTGCTGGCGTAGCTCTGCTCTTGGCGGCTGATCGTAGATTCAATCTTCGTTGGGGCAAGATGCTCGGTCTATATCTGGTTTACTACTCTCTCGGACGAGTCTGGATTGAAGCAATTCGGATCGATCCAAGCGAGATTGTTCTCGGACTACGCGTCAACATTTGGTCTGCTATCGCAGGTATTGCAATTGGCCTGGCAATCATGGTCATTCAGTCCAGACGCCACCCTGGCCAGGAGGCATCTGTCTACAAGCCTGGCCGTCAGCCAGCTAGCCCGCAGCAAGAGCCAAGTGCCGATGACGGCGCGGTTGCTGAAGGAAAAGACCCTGAGGCTGGGACAGATCAGGCCAATAAGCTAGTATCTGATAAGTAGCCCCACAGGGCCCCAAAACGGCATCAAAAGTGCCTGGTTCCAGTTTTCTAAACAACTGTCGTACGGGCCAGCGTTGTCCCTTCAATATCTTTGATTGGAGTGATGCATGCCTGCCGTTTCCCCGTTTGAGCGCTTTGGCAATTTTCCAAACTCTGGTTTATACAAGCAGCAAAACGAAAAAGACGCTTGTGGCTTGGCCATGGTGGCAACTCTGCGTGGAAGCGCCGGCTACGACATTATTGAGACTGCATTAAATGCGCTTCGCAATCTAGAACATCGCGGGGCCGTTGGTTCTGATGCTGGAACTGGTGACGGCGCTGGAATCTTGATTCAGGTCCCTGATGCATTTTTCAGAGCCGAATTGAAACTGACTCTTCCTGCAGCAGGAGAGTACGGCGTTGGTCTTGTCTTCGAATCGAAGGATGAAAAAGAGCGGGCCTCTGATCGAGAAAGATTTGCCAGCGTTGCCGAATCTGAAAATCTAAGAATTCTTCACTGGCGTGATGTTCCCATCAATCCAGACGTTCTTGGAGATCTTGCGAAGGCCGCTATGCCCTACATCTCGCAAGTTTTTATTGAGAGCACAAATTCCGCTAAAGACTTGGGTCTCGAAAGAGCTCTGTTCCGACTACGCAAGCGAAGTGAACGTGAAATCGGGTTGTACCACCCGTCGCTATCTGCAAAGACGATTGTTTACAAAGGCATGGTCACAACGCTTCAGCTTGAACCATTCTTCCCGGACTTAAGCAACCGATCGATGGTCTCAACCTTGGCCCTTGTACACTCGAGGTTCTCGACCAACACTTTCCCATCTTGGCCTCTAGCTCATCCATATCGAATGATCGCTCACAACGGGGAAATCAACACCGTTCGTGGAAATCGAAACTGGATGAAGGCTCGAGAAGCTCAACTGCATTCGGAGCTACTAGGAGACATTGACTTACTCAAGCCAATCATTACGCCTGGAGGTAGTGACTCTGCCTCATTCGATGAAGTAGTTGAGCTCTTGTACCTTGCAGGAAGATCTCTGCCTCACGCCATGATGATGATGATTCCTGAGGCTTGGGAAAAGCACAGCGACATTGAGCCTGCGAGAAAGAGTTTTTACGAGTATCACTCAATGCTGATGGAAGCTTGGGACGGCCCAGCTGCTGTGATTTTTACAGATGGATCTCTGGTTGGCGCAACTTTAGACAGAAATGGCCTTCGCCCAGGACGTTACATCATCACTGAGGATGGCCTGGTTGTCTTGGCGTCTGAAATTGGTGTTGCCGACGTCGAGCCTTCAAAGATTGTTCGTAAGGGTCGCCTACAGCCAGGAAAAATGTTCCTGGTCGACACTGCTGCTGGCCGAATTATTGAAGATGACGAGATCAAAGCGGAGATTGCAGCTCAAGAACCCTGGGATTCATGGCTATCAGAAAACCGCATCAACCTAAGAGAACTTCCTGATCGGGAGCACATTGCGCACACTCCTTCTTCGGTAAACAGGCGGCAGCGCACCTTCGGATACACCGAAGAAGAATTGAAGATCTTATTGAAGCCAATGGCCTTAGCCGGGGCCGAACCTCTTGGTGCGATGGGCTCTGATACGCCTATTGCTGCAATTAGCGACAGACCGCGATTGCTTTTTGATTACTTTGTCCAGCAGTTTGCCCAAGTGACAAACCCTCCTCTCGATGCGATTCGGGAGGAAGTAGTCACATCATTAAGCACTGGAATTGGGCCTGAACGTAACTTGTTGTCAGTAGGACCTACTCACGCCCAACAGGTCATTCTTGATTTTCCAGCTCTAAGCAATGATGAACTCGCAAAAATCAAGCACATCGACGAGCTGCCTGGAAGCGGAGAAGCATTTGTTGTTCAGGGACTTTATCGCGTAGCTGATGGACCAAAAGGCCTAGAGGCACGACTAGAGAAGATCAACATCGAAGTTGACGCAGCTATCAACGACGGCATCACATACCTGATTCTTTCCGACAGAAATTCCAACCGGGATATGGCTCCAATACCTTCACTTCTTCTAACGTCGTCAGTTCATCACCATTTGATACGCACCGGGCGTAGAACAATGGTTGGTTTGGTTGTCGAGGCCGGAGACGTCCGGGAGGTGCATCATGTTGCTGCACTTGTTGGCTATGGAGCCGCAGCTGTAAATCCTTACCTAGCTCTGGAATCAGTCGAACTGATGGTGAAAGATGGCACTCTCGAGGGAATTAGTTTCGAGAAGGCCGCTTCAAACCTAATCAAATCCCTCGGTAAAGGTGTGCTCAAGATTATGTCGAAGATGGGCATTTCCACAGTGTCCTCATACAGTGGTGCGCAGTGTTTCGAGGCCATTGGACTGAACCCTGAAGTTATCGACAAGTACTTTGCCGGCACTATCTCGCAGTTAGGCGGCATCGGTATAGAAGTTCTTCATCAAGAAATTGCTGCCCGTCACGCTAGTGCTTATCCAGTTGAGAGAGCAGTAAACATTCACCGAAACCTTGAAGTAGGAGGGGAGTACCAGTGGCGACGCGAGGGTCCTCCTCATTTGTTCAACCCCGAAACAGTGTTTAAGCTTCAGCACTCAACAAGATCTAAGCGCTATGACATCTTCAAGCAGTACACGAAGTCGGTGGACGATCAAGCCGAGCGTTTGATGACCTTGCGAGGACTTTTTGAGTTCAAAGAAGGGGTGAGGCCCCCGGTTCCGATTGAAGAAGTTGAGCCTGTGAGCGAGATTGTTAAACGGTTTTCAACAGGCGCCATGAGCTACGGTTCCATCTCTCAGGAAGCCCACGAAACTCTTGCCGTGGCTATGAATCGTCTTGGGGCAAAATCCAACACCGGCGAAGGTGGCGAGGATTTGGAAAGACTTCTCGATCCAGAGCGTCGAAGCGCAATCAAGCAGGTTGCTTCTGGTCGCTTCGGAGTGACCAGCATGTACCTATCGAATGCTGACGACATACAAATCAAGATGGCGCAAGGGGCTAAGCCTGGAGAAGGTGGACAACTTGCATCAAACAAGATTTATCCGTGGATTGCGAAGACTCGGCATTCGACCCCTGGGGTTGGCTTAATCTCACCTCCTCCACATCACGACATTTATTCAATTGAAGACCTAAAGCAATTGATCTTCGACTTGAAGCGTGCTAATTCAGCTGCTCGAGTACATGTGAAACTCGTGAGCCAGGTTGGAATTGGCACTGTGGCGGCTGGGGTTGCGAAAGCAAAAGCTGATGTGATTTTAGTTTCCGGGCATGACGGTGGAACTGGAGCTTCACCGTTGAACTCCCTAAAGCACGCTGGAACTCCGTGGGAGTTAGGTTTGGCCGAAACCCAGCAAACTCTGATGCTCAATGGATTGCGAGATCGCGTTTCAGTCCAAGTCGATGGGCAAATGAAGACTGGCAAGGATGTCGTTGTAGCGGCTCTGCTAGGAGCAGAGGAGTACGGTTTCGCTACAGCTCCGCTTGTGGTATCTGGCTGCATTCTGATGAGAGTGTGCCACTTGGACACCTGTCCAGTCGGAGTTGCCACTCAGAATCCAGTTCTGCGCGAGCGATTCACAGGCAAGCCAGAGTTTGTTGTGAACTTCTTTGAGTTCCTAGCTGAAGAAGTCCGTGAAATTCTAGCCAAACTGGGCTTTAGGTCTCTCGACGAAGCAATTGGCCAAACCGATCTTTTGGATGCAAATCGAGCTATTTCTCACTGGAAAGCTGATGGGTTGGATCTCACGCCAATTCTTCAAGGTTCGGGAATGGGAGTAAATGCCCCTAAGCGCAGGTTCACTTCGCAAAACCACGAACTTGAAAAGCACTTTGATCACAAACTAATCGCTGCGTCAGAATCTGCCCTTGAAGATGCGCAATTGGTGCAGATTGAACTGCCAATTCGAAACACCGAGCAGGCGGTTGGAACAATGCTTGGCCACGAGATCACTAAGCGCTTCGGAGCTGAAGGCTTAGCTGATTCGACAATCCAAGTGACCCTTCGTGGTTCTGCTGGTCAATCTTTTGGGGCGTTCATTCCAAGAGGTCTGAAGTTGATTCTTGTTGGTGACTCAAATGACTACGTAGGTAAGGGACTAAGCGGAGGCACAATCGTTGTAAGGCCGGATGAAACTTCGGGCTTTCCTGCCGAAGAGAACATCATTGCTGGAAACGTTATTGGATACGGAGCAACGAGCGGCTCAATGTATCTTTCGGGGATTGTTGGTGAAAGGTTCCTAGTTAGAAACTCCGGGGCTACTGCTGTTGTTGAAGGAGTGGGAGATCACGCTCTTGAGTACATGACTGGGGGCCGAGCGGTAATTCTTGGACGCACCGGCAGAAACCTGGGAGCAGGAATGAGCGGTGGATACGCATTCGTTTACAAACTGCGTCCAGAATTAGTCAACTCGGACGCTATTGCATCAGATGACCTTCGTTTGCTTCCAATGAATGAAGCGCTAAAAGCTGAGCTTGCCGGGCTGATTTCAAATCATGCCGAGCAAACCGGTTCACTTCTTGCGCAGCGGCTGATTTCGAACTTCGAAGAGGAAGCAAAGCACTTTGTCGTAGTTATGCCAACTGACTTCGCAAGTGTGAGTGAGATACGTGATTCGGCTGCATCGCGCGGACTAGACCCTGACGGGGACGTAGTTTGGAAGCAGATTCTGGAGGCTACCAATGGCTGATCCAAGAGGGTTTTTGAAAACCACCGAACGTAAAACAGCTGAGCGTCGCCCTGTTCCAGTTCGCATCATGGACTGGAAAGAAGTATACGAACGCAGAAATTCTGATGTTGTTCAAACCCAAGCAGGAAGATGCATGGACTGCGGTGTACCGTTCTGCCATCATGGCTGCCCACTGGGCAACTTAATTCCCGAGTGGAACGATGCAGTTTGGCGCAAGGACGGAAAGAACGCGATTGAACGCTTGCACGCAACCAACAACTTCCCTGAATTCACAGGACGACTTTGTCCTGCCCCTTGTGAATCCAGTTGTGTTCTAGCCATTAATCAACCAGCTGTGACCATCAAGGAAATTGAAGTTTCCATAATTGACGATGCCTTCGATAATGGCTGGGTTCAGGTTCATGCTCCGGAACGCCTAACCGGTAAGACTGTGGCTGTTGTTGGTTCAGGACCTGCTGGTCTTGCTGCTGCTCAGCAACTTGCTCGAGCAGGTCACACAGTTGCCGTATTTGAAAGAGATGACCGAATTGGCGGACTGCTTCGCTATGGAATTCCAGATTTCAAGATGGAAAAGCAACACATTGATCGTCGACTAGCTCAGCTCGAAGCTGAAGGCGTCCGCTTCAGGGTTGGAGTCGAAATCGGTAAGGACATCAGCTGGGCGGACCTGCGCCGTCGTTATGACGCAGTTCTGATTGCAACTGGTGCATCTGTTCCACGCAATCTTCAGGTACCTGGCCGGGAGCTAGGGGGCATTCACTTCGCCATGGATTACTTGACCCAGGCAAACAGAGTCGTTGCTGGGTTACCAGTCGCAGATCAGATAAGTGCAGCAGGCAAACACGTTGTCATTCTCGGTGGCGGTGACACTGGCGCGGATTGCCTTGGAACAGCGACTCGTCAGGGTGCAAAGTCCGTCACAACAATTGCCATAGGGCAAAAGCCGCCCGAGTCACGTTCGGACTCTCAGCCTTGGCCAACTTTTCCTAGTTTGTTTGAAATTAGTAGTGCTCACGAAGAGTTTGGCGAGAGACAGTATTTATCTTCTACCGTTGAATTTATTGGCACTGACAACGGCGTTTCTGGCATCAAAATCGCAGACACCTCATTCGTAGATGGTAGGAGAGTTCCAACGCCTGGCACAGAGAGAGTGATTCAGGCTGACCTAGTGCTGCTAGCTCTTGGCTTTACTGGACCGCAGGTGGATCAATGTGTTGCGGAGATCGCTATTCCTTTGGATGAAAAGCGCAACTTTGGAAGAAGTGACAACTTCACAACAGAGCTTGAAGGAGTGTTTGTGGCGGGGGATGCTGGTCGCGGACAGTCCCTTATTGTGTGGGCTATCGCCGAAGGTCGGGCAGCTGCCGCTAGCATTGATATGTTCCTAGAAGGAACCACTGAATTGCCTTCACCGGTGAAGGCCTCTGATCAACCAATTTCGGTTTACAGCTAACAATGGCTAGAAGCTAATAGAGGAAAAAGGAATAAATGAGACGCGCAAAGATTGTCGCAACGCTAGGACCAGCAAGTTCAAGCTACGAGCAAATCAAAGCAATCATCGATGCAGGTGTAGATGTAGCGAGAATGAACCTAAGCCATGGAAGCCATGAAGTTCACGAAGGCATCTACAAAACTGTGCGAAAAGCAGCGTCAGACGCAGGAAAGTCTCTGGGGATCTTTGTTGACCTTCAGGGTCCAAAGATTCGGTTAGCAAAGTTCAAGGATGGACCTGTGCACCTAGCCAAGGGTGCAACGTTCAAGATCACCATTGACGAGATCGAAGGCGATGTAAACATCTGCGGCACGACATTTAAGGGCCTTCCTGCTGATGTAAAAGTAGGCGACATTCTTCTAATTGATGATGGCAAAGTTCGGCTAAGGGCTACCGATGTTTCAAGTACAACAGTCACGACAGAAGTTGAAATCGCTGGGGACGTTTCTAACAACAAGGGAATCAACCTTCCAGGCGTAGCTGTGAATGTTCCAGCATTGTCTGAAAAGGATGAGGATGATTTACGTTGGGCACTGAAAATCGGTGTTGACATGATTGCTCTGTCATTTGTTCGCAACGCATCAGACATCGTTCGAGTTCATGAAATCATGAATGAGGAGGGCCGTACCCTTCCGGTAATTGCAAAGATCGAGAAGCCTCAAGCAGTCGAGAACCTGGAAGAAATCATCGACGCCTTCGACGGCATAATGGTAGCCCGAGGTGACCTCGGCGTTGAACTTCCTCTTGAGCAGGTTCCTTTGGTTCAAAAACGTGCTGTAGAGCTCGCACGGCGTTGGGCTAAACCGGTAATCGTCGCAACTCAGATGCTTGAATCCATGATTCATGCCAGCATCCCCACGCGTGCTGAAACAAGCGACGTCGCAAACGCCGTTCTTGATGGAGCGGATGCCCTAATGCTTTCCGGTGAAACTAGTGTCGGCGAATTCCCGGTTGAAACAGTTTCAACCATGGCCAAGATCATTCAGTCAACTGAGGAAAACGGACTTGACCGTATTCCGGCTCTAGGGACAAAGCCACACACTCATGCTGGAGCTGTTTCTCTTGCCGCTATGGAAATTGCTGAACTTCTTGGCTCGAAGTATGTTTGCGTATTCACCGAAAGCGGTGACTCACTCAAGAGGATCTCTAGACTGCGATCAGCTGTGCCTGTACTCACCTTTACTCCAAACCAGGATGTCGCAAACCGATTGTCGTTAGTTTGGGGATCGCGCACTTTCTTGGTTCCTAAGGTTGACCACACCGATGGAATGTTTGATCAGGTTGACACAACGGTTCTCGAGGAAGGCTTGTGCAAACAGGGGGATGAGGTTGTTGTTGTTGCAGGCACCCCGCCAGGTGTTTCAGGTTCAACAAACACACTACGCGTCCATAAAGTTGGCTCTGGCGCAACCAACTAGTAATTTCATGGTGCCGGAAGTGGGATTTGAACCCACACGTCCTTTCGAACAAAGCATTTTGAGTGCTCCGCGTCTGCCGTTCCGCCATTCCGGCCGGTACCACGCCTTCAACTCTAATGGATTTTGTTCTGCTCTATTCGGCGCAAGTGGCATATAGTTATCGACATGGCAGAGCAAACGACCCAAAGACGAGTTGTGGTTGCGGAGGACGAATCCCTTATCCGCATTGACATCGTCGAGACTCTTAGAGATCAAGGCTTTGACGTAGTTGGTGAAGCTGGCGATGGCAACAAGGCAGTAGAGCTGGCATTCGAGCTCAAACCTGACTTAATGGTCATGGACATCAAGATGCCTGACCTAGATGGCCTTTCGGCTGCAGAAAAAATTTCTGAACTAAAGATTCCCGTAGTTTTACTCACCGCGTTTAGCCAACAAGAGCTAGTGACTCGCGCAGCTGAAGTTGGAGCAATGGCGTTTCTCGTAAAACCTTTTTCTCCCCAGGATCTGCTTCCAGCAATAGAAATCGCTCTTTCAAGACACTCACAGCTTGTTGCTCTTGAAGCTGAAGTGGCCGACCTGGGCGAAAGACTTGAGACTCGCAAACTTGTTGAGCGCGCAAAGGGAGTCCTCAGCGAAAAAATGAAGCTTACGGAACCAGAAGCCTTTCGTTGGATTCAGAAAGCTTCTATGGACAGGCGACTCAGTATGGCCGATGTGGCAAGAACAGTTCTCGATCAGCTCGAGAAGTAGCTAGTTTTGTCGAATCAGGTTCGTGATTCGAACTGTGGAGCAACGTTCACCAGCTTCGTTTGTGACAACAATCTCATGTACGGTCAAAGTCTTTCCAAGTGAAATGGCTGTTGCCACTCCTGTGACCTTACCTGTGGTTGCTGATTTCGAGTGAGAAGCTGAAATCTCGATTCCAACTGCGTAAGCATTTTCTCCAGCCCAAACATTTGCAGCAAAGGAGCCCAAAGTTTCTCCAAGAACCAGATAAGCCCCACCGTGTAGCAATCCTCTTGGTTGGGTGTTCCCTTGCACCGGCATCGTTGCAATCGCACGCTCGGCGCTAAGCTCAAGAATTTCTATCCCCATCTTCTGAGCAAGGTCACCAATTCCTCGTCTGGCGGCGACTAACTTCGCTTCTTCGCTAAGAATCGGTTCAGACATTTAGAACAGGCCTTTCCTAATAACTAAACAACTGGCGAAGTAGGCTAGCTGTTGTGACTACTAAGCCTACCCTTCTGCTTATTGACGGGCACTCGCTTGCTTTTAGAGCTTTCTACGCGCTAAACCCATCAAATTTTAGAACCCCAGACGGTCAACACACTAACGCCGTTCATGGCTTCATTTCTATGCTCTTGAATCTGCTGGAGGGAGAGAAGCCCACACACTTAGCAGTTGCCTTCGACATCTCCGGCCCTTCTTTCCGGGCTATTGAGTACCCAGAGTACAAAGGTAACCGCGGTGAAACTCCAGAAGAGTTTTACGGTCAGACCGAGCTTCTCGAGGAAGCTATGCAAGCCATGAACATCACAACGCTCACCAAGAAAGATTACGAAGCTGATGACATTCTTGCCTCGCTCGCTGACCAGGCGGCCAACGCTGGTTATCGAGTGTTGGTTGTTTCGGGAGATCGTGACACGTTTCAGTTGATCAGTGAAGATACGACCATCTTGTATCCAATCAAGGGTGTAATGAATCTTGCACGCATGAATGACGAAGCGGTTGTTGAGCGCTACGGTATCCACGCCAAGCAGTATCCAGATCTAGCCGCTTTAGTTGGCGAAACTAGCGATAACCTACCTGGTATCCCCGGGGTAGGTCCAAAGACTGCGGCAAAATGGTTGCAGACTTACGGTGACCTTGACACCGTCTTAGCAAGTGCTGAAGAGATTCCTGGAAAAGTTGGACAGTCCCTCAGGGACAACAGTGAACTTGCAGTGAGGAACCGAAGACTGAACCACTTGGTTCGTGATCTCGACCTTGGATTAGATTTTGAATCCCTTCGCCTCACATCCGTCGATGAACCCAAAGTGCGTACGGTGTTCACCAAGATGCACTTCAAGACTCTTACCGAACGAGTCCTTCGTCTTCGTGGGCAGAACGGGAGCCAGACAGCTGGCCTATCAGCTGCGCCGGCCACCAGTTCGGGACCGTCGGAGCAGATTGTCGAAGAGAGAATCTTTGACACTCTAGAGATTCCCACAGCACGAACTTGCAACGTTACAGAAGTGGCTACCTGGATTGGCAAACAGGGAGTAGTCGGATTCGAACTTGAGGAATCTGATGATTCGTTGAGAATGGGTTTTGCAAATGCTAGTGAGCGATTGGTGTTATCAGGGGAGCCAGACGCAGTAATCCTTGATTGGCTTAGAAGCAAATCTCCTAAAGCACTGTTTGATCTAAAAGGCACCCGCAGAATCCTCTTGTCTCATGATCTAGACATAGATGGGGTTGTTGATGACGTTCTTTTGCTCGCGTATCTTTTGAACCCCGTTCGTCGAAACTACTATGTCGATGACATAGCCCTGGAACAGTTGGGTTTATCAATCCAACGCTCTGACCCAAACCAGTTGATTCCAGAAGCAAACTCAGATCCAAGTCTGGATGCTTGGTTGGCAATCTCACTAGCTCGCCCGATGCGAGACAAGGTTGAAAAACAAGGGCAGCTAAAACTTTACGAAAGCATCGAGTTGCCAAGCTCAATCACTTTGTCAACCATGGAGAGTCAAGGTATTTCAATTGACACGGCAAAACTGGAAGCCTTGTTTGAATCTCTTTCTTCTGAAGTCGCTGTGATTGCCAAGGATGCATACAAGATCATTGGCAAGGAGATCAACCTCGCTTCTCCAAAGCAGCTTCAGACAGTCCTATTCGATGAACTTGGAATGACTGGAACCAAGTCCCTCAAGACTGGTTTCTCCACAAACGCGGCGGCGTTGAATGAGCTTTTTGAACTAAACGGTCATCCATTTTTGGAGAAGTTGTTAGCCCATCGTGATTCGACGAAACTCAAGCAGATGGTTGAAACCTTGCTAAAAGCCGTTGAGGATGACTCAAAAATTCACACCACTTATGTTCAAACAGGAACGTCGACCGGGCGACTTAGTAGTGAGAATCCAAACCTTCAAAACATACCTATTCGAAACCCTCGTGGTGCGCAGATTCGCGACTCGTTTATTGCTTCGGCTGGATTCGAAACTTTGCTCACAGCCGATTATTCCCAAATTGAAATGCGCATAATGGCGCACCTGTCTGAAGATCCTGGTCTTATCGAGGCATTCAACAATGGGGAAGATCTACATCGGTTTGTTGGTTCTAGAATCTTCGGAGTCGATCCAAGTGCCGTGACATCGGACATGCGAGCACAGGTGAAGGCTATGAGCTATGGGTTGGTTTATGGCCTTAGCGAGTATGGACTTGCCAAGCAGCTTGGGTTGAGTAATGCAGATGCCAAGCAGCTGATGAAGGACTATTTTGAGCGATTCGGGGGAGTGCGGCGCTATTTGGCAAAGGTTGTTGAAGACGCGAAGGCGCTTGGATACACCCAGACCTTGCACGGCCGAAGACGCCCATTTGATGATCTCAACAGCAAAATCTTCCAGGTTCGTGAAAACGCTAGAAGAGCAGCTCTAAACGCTCCTATTCAAGGCACCGCAGCCGACATCATGAAGATTGCCATGAATGCCATAGCCGTTGAGATGAAGAGTTCAGGCCTAAAGTCTCGAATGCTGCTTCAAGTCCATGATGAGCTGGTATTTGAGGTTGCCAAGGGTGAATTGCAGAGCCTCCGGGCCTTGGTCGTGGAGAAAATGTCAAATGTAGTCAAGCTGTCAGTGCCACTAGAAGTCCAGGTTGGCACAGGCCGGAGCTGGGATGAGGCCGGTCACTAGCCCTTGGTTAGGCCTGTTTATCTGCACTAAGCTGATAGGGCGCCTTGGCGCATGACCCCTATCCGCTGTTGCGGTGGAAATCATTTTCTTTTTCAAAAAGTCCTTGAGACCATCGCGACCTGAGTAAACAAATAATGGAGTAACAATCTCTATGACCACTGAAACAACCGTAAAGGCACCAAAGCAGGTAGCCGTAAACGACATCGGTTCCGCTGAAGAATTTCTAGCTGCTGTCGAAAAGACCCTAAAGTTCTTCAACGACGGTGACCTTATCGAAGGTACCGTTGTAAAAATTGACCGCGACGAGGTTCTACTCGACGTTGGATACAAGACAGAGGGTGTCATTCCTTCTCGTGAACTTTCCATTCGCCACGACGCCGACCCAGGCGACATCGTTTCCGTGGGCGACAAAATTGAGGCACTTGTTCTTCAGAAGGAAGACAAGGAAGGCCGACTAATTCTTTCCAAGAAGCGTGCTCTATATGAGCGTGCCTGGGGTGATGTTGAGAAGATCAAGGAAGCAGACGGCACAGTAACAGGAACCGTAATCGAAGTTGTTAAGGGCGGTCTTATCGTCGACATCGGTCTTCGTGGATTCCTGCCAGCATCCCTAATCGAGCTTCGCCGTGTTCGCGACCTCGGTCCATACATGGGACAGGAAGTCGAAGCCAAAATTCTTGAGCTAGACAAGAACCGAAATAACGTTGTCTTGTCTCGCCGTGCTCTTCTAGAGCAGAGTCAGTCAGCGTCTCGTTCAACCTTCCTAGCAGACCTTGCAAAGGGACAGATTAGAACTGGTGTTGTTTCTTCCATCGTAAACTTCGGAGCGTTCATTGACCTCGGCGGTGTCGACGGTCTTGTTCACGTATCAGAGTTGTCTTGGAAGCACATCGAGCACGCTTCTGAGGTTGTTGAAATTGGACAAGAAGTCACTGTTGAGGTTTTGGAAGTTGATCAAGACCGTGAGCGCGTCTCACTTTCCTTGAAGGCAACCCAAGAGGACCCATGGCAGGTATTCGCCCGCACTCACTCAATCGGTCAGTACGCGCCAGGAAAAGTCACCAAGCTTGTTCCGTTCGGTGCATTTGTCCGAGTTGCCGATGGCATCGAGGGTCTAGTTCACATCTCTGAGCTTTCTACCAAGCACATTGAACTTGCAGAACAAGTAGTTTCAGTAAACCAGGATGTTTTCGTAAAAGTCATCGACATCGATCTTGACCGTCGCCGCATCTCACTGTCACTGAAGCAGGCACTTGAGGAAGTTAACCCAGAGGGAACAGACTTCAACCCAGCGCTTTACGGAATGTATGCAGAGTATGACGACAAGGGTCAGTACAAGTACCCAGATGGTTTCGATGCAGCGACCGGAGAATGGCAGCCAGGTCACGAAGAGGCCAGAGCCAAGTGGGAGAAGGAATACTCCGAAGCTCACGCAAGATGGGAAGAGCACAAGAAGCAGGTTGCAGAAGCAAATAAGCTTGCTGCAACTCTGCCTGACCTTCCAGCACCTAGCGCTGCCGCCTCTAGCGACACCATCACCAGTGAGTCTTCCGAAGTCCCAAGCGCCGGAACTCTTTCAGGAGACGAGTCACTCAGCGCACTTCGCGACAAGCTAAGCGACAACGAGTAATCCATTTTTATACCACGAACCGGGGACTGGCGTTTTGCTGGTCCCCGGTTCTTTATTTGTAGGCTGGTGGCATGTTCTTAGTTGGTCTAACCGGAGGCATTGCCTCTGGCAAGTCGACAATCTCAACCATGCTTGCGAAACTGGGCGCGGGAGTGATCGATGCCGATGTAGTGGCAAGGGAGGTCGTCGAACCTGGAACACCAGGAATTAAAGAAGTCATTGCGGAATTCGGGGAAGAGATCATTCAACCAGATGGGTCTTTATCAAGAGCAGCCCTTGCCGAGCAAGTATTTGCAGACCTAGCTAAAAGAACCAAGCTGGAAGCAATTCTTCATCCGCTTATCAAGCAGCGAACCATGCAGCTCATTGCACAAAGCAAAAAATCCATTGTCGTATATGTTGTCCCGTTGCTTGTCGAGGCAAAAGTGGACTATCCATTCGATTTAGTTATAACCGTTGAGTCTGGTGTTGCGAACCAGATGCAAAGACTGAAAGATAGCCGCGGGCTGACTGAAGGCGAAGCGCAATCACGTATTCATGCTCAGGCTTCGGAAATTCAGCGTGTAGCAAGAGCGGACATTCGCCTAGATGGCTCGGTATCGTTATCGGAGCTTGAGGCTGAGGTTTCCAAACTCTGGGAATTACTAGTACAGAAAGCAGAAGCCAAGGCCACCAATGGAAAGAACTAGAGCCTTCACGCCTTTCAAGGTTGTCAGCGACTTCAAACCATCTGGTGATCAACCAGAGGCCATTGCTCAACTAACGCAAAGAATAAATGCCGGCGAAAAAGACGTCGTGCTTATGGGTGCAACGGGTACAGGAAAATCTGCAACTACCGCTTGGCTAATTGAAGCGCTTCAGCGCCCTACGCTCGTGATGGCCCACAACAAGACCCTGGCGGCCCAGCTGGTGACTGAGTTAAGGGAGATGTTTCCCAACAACGCAGTTGAGTACTTCGTAAGCTACTACGACTACTACCAGCCGGAAGCCTATGTGCCTCAAACTGACACATTTATAGAGAAGGACTCCAGCATCAATGAGGAGGTGGAGCGACTTCGCTATTCGGCGACAATGAGCCTTTTGTCCCGCAGAGATGTGATTGTGGTCTCGACTGTTTCATGCATTTATGGGCTTGGAGCGCCAAAAGAGTACCTAGATCAGTCAATTCCCCTGCAGGTTGGTCAATCGATAGATCGTGATGATCTAATTCGCAAGTTTGTATCAATGCAGTACCAGCGAAATGATGTTGACTTTTCGCGCGGGAACTTTAGGGTCAAGGGGGATACTCTCGAGATCATTCCCGTGTATGACGAGTACGCAACCAGAGTCGAATTTTTCGGAGATGAGATTGAGGCTATTTTCTCTCTGCATCCACTAACCGGCGATGTAATAAAACAGCTAGATGCAGTATCGATATTCCCGGCAAGTCACTACGTTGCATCTCCGGCGCAGATGGGCAGGGCAATCGAGGCAATCGAGAACGAACTAGCTCAGCGGCTTAGAGAGTTCGAATCTCAAGGAAAATTGTTGGAAGCCCAACGTATCAAGATGCGGACGAACTTTGACCTGGAGATGATTCGAGAGCTCGGATTCTGCTCCGGAATTGAGAACTACTCAAGGCACATTGATGGCCGTGCAGAGGGCGAACCACCTTCTTGTCTTCTGGATTACTTCCCAGAGGATTTCTTGACTGTCATCGATGAATCGCATGCGACGGTTCCCCAAATCGGAGCAATGTATGAAGGAGACGCTTCCAGGAAGCGAACGCTTGTTGAGCACGGTTTCCGCCTTCCTTCAGCAATGGACAACAGACCACTTAAGTGGTCTGAGTTTCAGGGCAGAGTAGGGCAAACGGTCTATCTCTCGGCAACGCCGGGAAAGTATGAACTTGCTGCTGCAGACGGAGTGGTTGAGCAGATTATTCGACCCACTGGTCTAGTTGATCCAGCGATTGTCCTAAAACCCACTAAGGGGCAAATTGATGACTTGCTTGAGGAAATCAGAGTTAGATCTGCAAAGAACGAGCGAGTTCTTGTGACCACTCTTACAAAGAAGATGGCTGAAGAGCTGACTGATTACCTCTCCGAAGCTGGAGTGAAGGTTCGATATCTTCACTCGGACGTAGACACCTTGAAGAGAGTTGAGCTTTTACGACAACTTAGACAAGGCGTGTTCGACGTACTAGTCGGTATTAACTTGCTTAGAGAAGGCCTTGACTTGCCGGAAGTTTCTCTTGTGGCAATTCTCGACGCGGATAAAGAAGGCTTCCTTCGCTCAGCGACCTCGCTAATTCAGACCATTGGTCGAGCAGCGAGAAACGTGAATGGAGAAGTTCACATGTATGGCGATAACCTAACCGATTCAATGAAGAAAGCCATAGAAGAGACAACACGGAGAAGAGAGAAGCAGGTCGCTTACAACAAGGAAAAGGGTGTCGACCCTCAACCGTTGCAAAAGAGGATTGTAGACATCACCGACCAGATTGAGCGCGAGGAGATCGATACGGCCGAACTTATCGCCGAGTTTGGCCAAGGTAAAGGACACAAGAAGCAAGCCGTACCTCTGCGCTCTAAGCGTGGGATCGCGGCTATGGCTGAGGACGAGATTATGGCCGTAGTTATCGATCTAGATCAGCAGATGCGCCATGCTGCCAAAGAGCTTCAGTTTGAACTCGCGGCAAGGCTTAGGGACGAGATCGGGGAGCTAAAGCACGAGCTTCGGCAAATGAAGAAGGCCGGACACATCTAAGTTGACACCGTCCGCAGGGTTAGGCTGGTAGACGTGAATCCCCAGTCAACCCAATCGCAAGACCTACTTGTCGTCAAGGGCGCAAGAGTTCACAACCTCCAAAACGTCACTGTCGAGATGCCTCGAAACTCTCTGGTGGTTTTCACAGGTCTATCCGGCTCCGGTAAATCTTCCCTGGCGTTTGACACCATTTTTGCCGAAGGCCAACGAAGATATGTGGAGTCTCTTTCTGCATACGCTAGACAGTTTCTTGGTCAAGTAGATAGGCCTGATGTCGATTTCATCGAGGGACTTTCGCCAGCTGTTTCAATCGATCAGAAATCAACAAACCGGAATCCACGATCGACAGTTGGCACAATAACTGAGATACACGACTACTTGCGACTGCTGTGGGCGCGAATTGGTGTGCCCTTCTGCTCAGAATGTGGTGAACAAATTGTCAAACAGACACCTCAGCAAATAGTCGATCAAATACTTGAATACCCTGAAGGAACAAAGTTCCAGGTACTTGCGGAGTTAGTAGATCAAAAGAAGGGTGAGTTTGTCGACCTTTTCAAAGACTTGATCGCGCAGGGCTACGCCAGAGCGATGGTTGATGGCGAGACAATCTCACTTGCGGAGGCCAAACCTCTAAAGAAGTCTTACAAACACGACATTGCAGTTGTAGTGGACCGCCTTGCAATTAAATCAGGCATTTCCGGAAGGCTCACAGATTCCATCGAAACAGCTCTAAAGCTAGCTGGCGGCAAGGTCACAATTGATTTCGTTGACAAGAAAGGCGCCGACGCGAAGCGAAGTTTTTCCGAGCAGATGTCGTGCCCCAATGACCACGCTCTAGCTATTACTGAAATTGAACCTAGGACATTTTCGTTCAATGCTCCATTTGGAGCCTGCCAGGAGTGTTCTGGCCTCGGAACCAAAATGGCCGTTGACGCTGATTTGGTTATTGGGGATGTCGAAGCATCGGTTTTAGATGGCGTAATTCTGCCTTGGTCGACACAAGGAAAAGGGTTGTTCCACTATTTCTCCCGAATGCTTCAGGGTCTAGCTAAAGATCTTTCATTTTCTCTAAAGACTCCTTGGCAGGATCTTCCAGAAGAGGTGCAGTATGCGATTCTGCACGGTAATGATTTTGATGTTCAGGTTCGATGGAAGAATCGCTACGGACGAGAACTTCGCTACACCACGGGATTTGAGGGTGTACTCAACTACATCGAGCGCAAGTACTTAGAATCCGAGAATGATTATTCCCGAGGAAAGTGGGCAGGATTTCTTAGAGAGATTCCTTGCCCGGCATGTGAAGGGGCAAGACTTCGACCTGAAGTACTTGCGATTAGGGTTGCGGATACCTCAATCGCCGCCGTAGCTGCCATGAGCCTAGGGGATTGTGTTGAGTTTTTTGCCAAGCTGAAACTAGGTAAACGCGATGAGAAAATCGCCGCACAGGTTCTTCGTGAGATCCGGGCGCGATTGGATTTCCTCATGTCGGTCGGACTTGATTATCTTTCCTTAGAGCGAGCCGCGGGTTCTCTTTCAGGCGGAGAGGCCCAACGAATTCGTCTAGCTACGCAGATCGGATCAGGATTGACCGGGGTTCTTTATGTGTTGGACGAGCCTTCAATCGGCTTGCACCAGAGGGACAATAGACGCCTCATTGACACCTTGATTAAGCTAAGAGAACTCGGGAACACGCTTGTCGTAGTTGAACACGATGAGGACACCATCAAAACCTCTGACTGGGTTGTTGACATCGGACCCGGCGCCGGCATCAACGGAGGTAGAGTCGTTCACTCTGGTACATACAAGCAGCTTCTTGCTAACAAGGATTCCATTACTGGCGATTACCTTTCGGGTCGAAAGAGCATTGCCCTGCCGAAGAAGCGTCGCCCAATTGATCCCAAACGTGTTATCTCGGTTGTGGGTGCAAAGGCTAACAATCTGAAGAATCTGACTGTGAACTTCCCGCTTGGTTCATTCATCGCAGTCACGGGGGTCAGCGGTTCAGGAAAATCTACGTTAGTCAACGACATTCTCTACAACGTTCTAGCCAATGCTCTAAACGGAGCAAAACTAGTTGCCGGCAAGCACACCAGAATCACGGGATTGTCACAGCTAGATAAGGTGGTGCACGTAGATCAGAATCCGATTGGAAGAACACCTCGTTCCAATCCAGCTACCTACACTGGCGTTTTCGATCACATAAGGAAGTTGTTCGCTGAAACTTCGGAGTCAAAAGCTAGGGGTTATCAGCAGGGTCGCTTTTCTTTCAACGTTAAGGGTGGTCGTTGCGAGGCCTGTAGTGGCGATGGAACCCTAAAGATTGAAATGAACTTCCTGCCAGATGTCTATGTCTCTTGTGAAACCTGCCATGGTGCCCGATACAACCGCGAAACACTCCAGGTCAAATACAAGGGAAAGTCCATCTCTGAAGTTCTTGAGATGCCGATAGAGGAGGCAGCAACGTTCTTTGAGGCCATTTCTTCCATCTCGAGGTATCTAACAACTTTGGTTGATGTAGGTCTTGGCTACGTACGGCTCGGCCAGTCGGCAACTACTCTTTCCGGTGGTGAAGCGCAGCGTGTGAAACTTGCAACCGAGTTGCAACGCAGATCAACGGGCAAGACTGTTTACGTTCTGGACGAACCCACAACAGGGTTGCATTTCGAGGATGTAAGAAAGTTGCTTCTGGTTCTGAACTCTCTGGTTGATAAGGGCAACACAGTCATTGTTATTGAACATAATTTGGATGTAATCAAATCCGCCGACTGGCTTCTTGACTTAGGGCCTGAAGGTGGATTCAGAGGGGGAGAACTAGTAGCCGAAGGTACTCCAGAACAGGTTGCAAAGAACAAGGCAAGCTTTACAGGAGCGTTCCTAAAGGAGATTCTGAAGTAGATGGCCAACGATCTGTCTTTTCGGCCGAAGACATCAGAAATTCCAACCCGCCCAGGCGTCTATCGCTTTTACGACCAGAACCGAAGGGTTATATACGTTGGCAAGGCTAAAAACCTTAGAGCTCGACTACAAAGCTACTTTGCCCCGGTTGACTCTCTGCATGAGCGAACCAAGCGGATGGTCTTGTCTGCAACAGATGTTGATTGGACGATCGTAAAAACTGAGTTCGAAGCTCTCCAGCTGGAGTACACCTGGATCAAAGAATTCAATCCTCCTTTCAACATCCGATTCAAGGATGACAAGTCATATCCATACTTAGCAGTTTCGCTATCGGACAAAATGCCCAGAGTGTTCATTACGCGTAATCGTGATTTGAAGGGCGTTAAGTACTTTGGCCCGTATACACAGGCCTGGGCTATTCGCCAGACTCTCGATACCCTCCTTAAGGTTTATCCGATTCGTTCATGCTCATCAGGTGTGTTTAATGCAGCCAAAAGAGCAAACCGGCCATGTTTGCTTGCCGACATAGGTAAGTGCGCGGCCCCATGCGTTGGGCGAGTGAACCAAGACGAACATCTTTCAACTGCCAAGGAGCTCGTGAATTTCATGAGCGGTATGGACCCAAAGCAAGTTGAGATACTCCAGGAGCGAATGGAGAGGGCTTCTGAAGCTCAAAACTATGAACTTGCTGCACGTCTTCGAGACAACATAGGGGCCC
>WLHO01000010.1 GCA_009702645.1 Actinomycetota bacterium
AGGTCGTCGAAGCCCGCTTTGACTTCCATGGAATTGCTTTCCAAAACTACTGGTAAGACACCGCGCCCCTGCTTACCGGTTGACTCTGCAATCAGCTGCTCAACCCAATCTCCAAATCCGATAATCGAAGTACCAGAGGGCACAAACCCCAGCTTGTCCTTGAAAGCATGGCCGTTTGCTGATCTAGCAATAGCCGCTCCAAGAACTATGCCAGGATTTCCTTCATCGTCACGTGACAAACCTTCGGTTGCAGAAATAGCACTTTTCAAAATTGCCTCTGTGTCGCAACCGGCAAGCATTGTTGGGACAACACCAAACGCCGTAAGGCCTGAGTAGCGACCGCCAACAGTCGGATCTGCAAGGAAAATCCGATACCCATCGGCTTTAGCTTGCTTGTGCATGGGGGAGTCTGGATCTGTGACTATGAAGATGCGAGAAGTCTTATCGATTCCTGCGGCTTCGAATGCCGCCTCGAAGCTTCGTTTCTGGGAATCTGTTTCAACTGTTGATCCGGACTTGGAGGACACAACTACTACTGTCTTGGCAAGATCTCCAGAGAGCGCAGCTCGAACTTGAGAAGGGTCTGTGGAATCAAGAACTACTAGATCTAGCCCTGAAGTCTTGGCAATCACCTCAGGGGCAAGTGATGAGCCACCCATTCCGCAGAGCACAATGCGGGTAAGACCTATTGCTGAAAGTTCTGCATACAGAAGCTTTAGCTCTGGAACAAGAGCCAAGCTATTCTTTGCCGCATCTACCCAACCAAGTCGAATCGAGGATTCTGATTCGGCTTCTTTGCCCCAAAGAGTGTGGTCCTTGGAAAAGATGCGTGATGCGATTTTGTCGCTGACTAGTCCAGGTACATATTCAGCCACTGCTTTGGATGCTGAACCAGAGAGTGAAACTTTCAGGGTCATTTAGAAGAATCCAGGGCATTCGATACAGTTGCAACAAGTTCGCTCCATGACACTACGAATTTGTCGACGCCTTCCTTTTCCAATAGACCCACGACCTCTTCATAAGAAATTCCAAGTCCTTCAATGCCCGCAAGTACTTCTCGAGCTTCAGCATATGAACCAGTTATCGTGTCGCCCTTGATAACCCCGTGGTCGAAAACAGCTTCCATAGTCTTTTCTGGCATGGTGTTTACAAGCTGAGGGGCAACTAGCTCTGTGACGTAAAGAGTGTCTGGAAGTGCTGGGTCCTTCACGCCAGTGGATGCCATTAGTGGTCGCTGTCTATTAGCACCAGCCTTTTCTAGTTCTCGCCATGACTCGGTACTAAATCGGGTTTCAAACACTTCATAGGCAAGGCGCGCGTTGGCTAATGCAGCCTTTGATTTGAGTGCCATGGCTTGTGGTGAGCCAATTGCATCTAAACGCTTGTCAACTTCTGAATCAACACGTGAAACAAAGAATGAAGCCACCGAGTGAATCTTCGATAGGTCATGACCATTTTTCTGAGCCAGAGCAATTCCTGATTGGAATGCCTCGATAACTTTTGCATAGCGCTCAAGGGAGAAGATCAATGTTACATTTACAGATATCCCGCTACCAATGACCTGAGTTATAGCTGATAACCCTGGAAGGGTTGCAGGAATTTTGATCATGACGTTCTCACGTTTAACAGCTTCAAACAATGACTTTGCTTGAATCACTGTCTTTTCGGTGTCCATTGCAAAGCCTGGCTCAACTTCAATTGAAACTCGACCATCCACTCCACTGGTTGCCTTATAGACATCCGCAAACACATCACAGGCTGCACGTACGTCATCGGTGGTCGCTTCGAAAATAGCCTCATCGGCACTTGCACCTCTTGCCGACAGTTCTGCTAGTTGAGCCGCATAAGCAGCTCCCTTTGAAAATGCTCCCGCGAAAATTGTCGGATTAGTCGTGACTCCAGAAACAGCGCGCGATTCAATCAATGCTTTCAGTGAGCCTGACTCGATTCTTTCGCGTGATAAATCATCAAGCCAGATACTTACTCCAGCTGCTCTTAGCTCATGAAGCGGCGAACTCACTTTGCTCCTTCGAGAACGTTCTTTGCAGCCTTCACAACTGCTTCTGTGGTCATTCCAAACTTGCTAAAGAGTGTCTTGTAATCAGCAGAGGCTCCAAAATGCTCAATTGAAACACTCGCACCAGATCCAACGTACTTTGACCAACCGAGCGCTAGACCCGCCTCTACAGAGACCCTTGCGGTCACGGAGGTAGGTAGTACTGACTCTTTGTACTGCTTAGACTGCTCCTCAAACCATTCAAGGCAAGGTGCAGAGACAACCCGAGTTGGAATTCCTGCCTTCTCAAGTTCAAGGCGAGCAGCAATAGCCAACTGAACCTCTGAGCCGGTTGCGATCAGTATCATTTCCGGTGAACCTGAAGAAGCTTCGGCGAGAACGTAAGCGCCAAACTCTGCATTGCTTGCTGGGGAGTAGGTGACCCCGGTTTCGTCTGCGGTTTCTCGGTTGAATACGGGAATGTTTTGTCTGGTCAGGGCAATTCCTGCTGGACCTGAACGACGCTCGAGAATCTTCTTCCAGCTGTAGCTAACCTCGTTGGCGTCAGCTGGTCGAACAATGTCAAGACCAGGTATGGCACGAAGAGTAGCAAGTTGTTCGATCGGTTGATGAGTTGGCCCATCTTCCCCAAGGGCGACCGAATCGTGAGTCCAAACAAAAATCGAAGGCACCTTCATAAGAGCAGCCAATCTAACAGCTGGCCTCATGTAATCACTGAAGATAAGGAAAGTACCGCCATAGGAGCGGGTTTTTCCATGTAAAGCGATTCCATTCAAAATTGCACCCATCGCGTGTTCACGGATTCCAAAGTGAAGAACGCGACCGTATTTATCGCCGGTCCACTCGTGCGTTGAGTGTTCAGAAGGTACGAACGATTTTGCGCCAGCAATCGTGGTGTTGTTTGATTCAGCTAGATCAGCCGAACCGCCCCAAAGCTCGGGCATGACTGAGGCAATTGCGTTCAGAACTTTTCCAGAGGCTGCTCTTGTCGACACCTCTGTTCCTGGCTCAAAGTTCGGAAGCGACGCTACGAGGTCTTTAGGGGTTGCTTCTGTCTGCAGTCTGTCAAACAACGCTTTCTGTGTCGGATTAGCTAAGGCCCACGCTTCGAATTCTGTCTGCCATTTGTCTAAAACAGGCTTAGTACGTTCGGCGAGCGACCGAGTGTATTCGATCACATCGGCAGCGACTTCAAAGCTTTTAGTCGAGTCAAAGCCTAGGACCTGCTTTAACGCAGCAAGTTCTTCCTTACCCAATGCAGAACCGTGAATCTTGCCGGTGTTCTGCTTGCCAGGTGATGGCCAACCGATGATTGTTTTGATTGTGATTAGGGAAGGTTTTTTAGTTTCGGCCTTGGCTGCCTGGATTGCGCTAAACAGTTCGGACACATCTTCGACATAAGCGCCGGTTTTCTTCCAGTCAACTGTTTGGACATGCCATCCATAGGCCCGGTAGCGCTCTTCTAGGTTTTCAGTGAAAGCTATGTTGACATCGTCTTCGATGGAGATCTGGTTGGAGTCATAAAGCACAATCAAATTGCCTAGTTGCTGATGGCCGGCCAGAGAAGAAGCCTCGGATGTGACGCCTTCTTGCATGTCACCATCGCCTGCGATGCAGTAGATGTGGTGGTCGAAAACGCTAGTTCCTTCAATCGCGTTGGGGTCAAAAAGCCCTCGCTCAAATCTTGCTGAATAGGCAAATCCGACAGCCGAGGCTAAACCTTGGCCCAGTGGACCTGTTGTTATCTCAACACCTTTGGTGTGCCCATATTCAGGGTGGCCAGGGGTAAGGGAGTCCCAAGTGCGAAGTGCCTTGATGTCCTCAAGTTCAAGTCCAAAGCCAGCCATGTATAGCTGGTTGTAGAGAGTCAAGGATGAGTGACCGACGCTAAGGATGAATCGATCTCTACCGACCCAGTCAGGGTTTTTTGGATCGTGGCGCATTACCTTCTGAAAAAGTAGATGAGCTACCGGCGCAAGACTGATTGCAGTTCCAGGGTGGCCGTTGCCAACATTCTCAACTGCATCAGCAGCCAGTATTCGGGCTGTGTCGACAGCTTTTTTGTCCAGTTCGGTCCAACTAAATTCGCTCACTGGCTCTGACTTCCTTTTTCTAGTTCGAAAGATTGAAACTGGCGACGTTGCTCAGTTGGCTTGAATGCGCCGGGACCGTCAAAAACTGCTCAACTTACAACGCTTTGTACCACTTTACACTCAATGAACAAGGCTTCTTGGGCTCTGAATCGCTGGGAAATCAGCTTAGACTTGGAGTAAATCATGACTACCAAGACTGCCGAATTCACTGCGCAACGCCCAAATTTCTGGCGTAAGGCAAGGGCTTACTTTGAGCTGACTAAGCCGCGGGTCATTGAATTACTGCTTGTTTCTACTGTTCCGACGATGATTCTTGCCCAGAGAGGCATACCTGACATCTGGCTGATGATCGCAACAGTTGTTGGAGGAGCCCTCAGCGCCGGAAGCGCAAACTCATTCAACTGCTTTATTGATGCCGACATCGACAAGATAATGGGGAGAACTAAGGGCAGGCCTTTAGTCACGGGTGAGCTAACAAAAAGAGAAGCTTTTGTCTTCGCCTGGATCTTGGGTGTGCTCTCCGTGGTTTGGCTAGCTGTTTTTGTGAACGTGCTGGCAGCAATGCTTTCACTAGCTGCCATCCTGTTCTACGTCTTTATCTACACTCTTTTGCTAAAGCGACGCACCCCACAAAACATCGTCTGGGGAGGAGCGGCTGGATCGATGCCGGTCCTAATTGGTTGGGCTGCAGTCACCAATGAGCTTGCTCCTGCAGCATGGGTGCTGTTTCTCATCATCTTTTTGTGGACTCCACCACACTATTGGCCTCTTTCACTTCGATACAAACAGGACTACACGGATGCCGGCGTGCCAATGCTTCCAGTGGTTCGCAACAACAAGACGGTCGGAGTTCAGATCATCCTCTACGCCTGGGCGTTGGTAGCTTCAACGCTTCTACTGATTCCTGTCGCTTCAATGGGTCTCATTTATACGCTCACCGCGTTAACAACTGGGGCTTGGTTTATCCTCGAGTCATACAGACTTTATAGGCAGGCAATTGTTGGGGAGATCACAAACCCAATGCGCCTATTTCACGGTTCGATTAGCTATCTAACTCTTTTGTTTGTAGCAATCGCGATCGACCCGCTACTTTATTTTGATTTCCTCTAAACGAGCTAGCGACTCATCTCTTTCGGTGCTGTGATCCAGCATTGGCTCTGGATAGCCAGCTTGCAAGCCGTCAACAAGTAACCAAGGTTCGTGAACTTCAGGACCTGGAATGTGAGTAAGTTCAGGAATAAATTTTCGGACGTAGCTTCCTTCAGGATCGAACTTGTATCCCTGCAGAATCGGATTGAAAACTCGATAATAGGGGGAAGCATCTGTTCCACAGCCTGCGGTCCATTGCCAACCATGCGAGTTCGAAGCAGGATCGAAATCTGTAAGGTTCTGCTCAAACCATTTTGCTCCTAGCTGCCATTCAAGATGCAGATCCTTCACAAGAAACGAAGCAACTATCATCCGAACTCGGTTATGCATCCACCCGGTGGCAAGAAGTTGTCGCATTCCTGCATCCACCATCGGAAATCCAGTTGTACCTGTTTGCCACCGTTCAAGCTTGGCTTTAGCTTTAGCACCCGTGTCATACCTCATAGCTTTGAATCTTGGCTCGTAGTAGTCATCGAGAGTATGAGGGTTTCGATAGAGCACGTCAGCGTAGAACTCTCTCCAGGCTATTTCTTTTCTGAATACGGTATGTCCGTCAAGATCTGACAGCGGTGCAAGTAGTGTCCGCGGATGAATTTCGCCATGGGCCAAGGCATGGGATAGATGAGAGGTACCTGAAAGATCAGGCCGATTACGGTTTTCTGAATAATCAACAATTGCGCGCGATTGAAATTTTCGGAAAGTCTCTAGGGCGAATGCCTCGCCGGCTTTGACCTTGAAGGAAGCTTGCTTTGTTGGCTTGGGGATCTTTGATTTCCCGGATCTTGCTTTGAACATAAAACCCTTGGAAAGTTTTGCAGGAGCTTGCCAACCGATTTGAAACCAGGCTTTATAGAACGGCGTGTAGACGCGATACGCACTTCCGTCAGTGGGCTTTGCTACTGTTCCAGGCTTTACTGCGTAGTAGGAGTCCTCTAGAACTAATTCGATTCCTGATCCTTTGAGTTTTGAAACTAGAGCACGCTGCTCTGCAATTCCTTCTGGATCAAAACTCTCGGTTGCATGAATGAAATCAACTTTTGCAGACTTTGCAAATTCGGCTAGCCCGCTCATGTCCGGGCTGTCCACGATTTCTAGGCAAGATTCCATCGACTCGTCGAGGGCTTTAAGTGATTCAGTGAGGGAGTGCTGCCGAAGGCCACTCAAGCTTTCGAACTCGGCACCGTTGAGCCAGAAAACAGGGATTACAGTTTTGTCCCCATCGGCAATCGCAGCTTCAGCGCAAGAATTTAGCGCAAGGTTATCCTGCAGTCTTCGGTCACGTCGGAACCAGAAGATCCTTGCCACTTAGCGAGCACCAACTCTCTGATACTTCGATCGAAGGGCAAGCAACTGGAAAGTAAGTAGCGAGATGATTACAGCAGCACCGAGCATGTGCGCTCCAGCCATCAGTGCCGGTACCCCCAAATTCGACTGAACTACACCCAAGATTGCCTGAAGAATTGAATTGATTAGCAGAATGCCTAGCGCCCTAACAGCAGGGTTCTTGAAACGGTTTGAACTCAGGCTTAGCCATACCAAGGCTAGTCCAAGTGCTACTAATCCTGTCATGATGTAGGCAGGCCATGAGTGGTAATGCTGCCAAACTTCTAAGTCGAATCCATTTCGAGGAGTTGTAGCATCCCCAGCATGTGGCCCTGCACCTGTGACAATGACACCGATTACCACCGTCACCCATCCGACGATGAAGATTGGCCAAGCTAGTAAAACAGCGGCATAACTAATTGGTTCGTGAACGGGGGAGTAAACGCGCCAAACCAGAACGGCTGCAATGGAGATTAGAACTCCAGATAACAGGAAGTGTGCTCCAACCACCCAGGAGTTCAATCCGGTAAGTACTGTTAGACCACCAAGTAGTGCTTGAGCAATAATTCCAAGCCCTAGCAAAAGCGATGGCCAAGTTAGACCCTTGCGCTCAGACTTCAATGTTCTTCTTACAACAATGAAGGTGAACAAAGCGATGATGATCAGGACAAAAGTAAGCAGCCTGTTGCCGAATTCAATTACCCCGTGCCAGCCCATTTCAGGAACTGTGACAAATGAGTCCTCAGTACATCGTGGCCAAGTAGGACAGCCGAGCCCGGAACCTGTTAGTCGAACTAGGCCCCCTGTGACGACGATAAGAATCTGACTCACCAAAGAAGCCCAGGCATACACCTTCAGGCGCTTGGGGGAGAAAATAGCCCTAATCAGCTTCATGGGGGCTTTCAGACCTTTCGTGGGGCGAGAATCAGCAATCTTGGTAAAGTTATCTACAAGACAAGTTTCGCACGGTTTTCGTGCGGGAATTCCTCGAAGCCGAGGCGGGTTGTACCCAAGTATCCACATCAATCTAAGGGGTTCTAATTGACTGAGAACATTATCGAACGTCCCGAACTAGACAGCCTCGGCACATACGAGTACGGCTGGTCTGATGGCAACGATGCTGGAGCGACCGCAAAACGTGGAATCAGCGAAGAAGTAGTTCGCGACATTTCGAATCTGAAATCAGAGCCACAGTGGATGCTTGATCGCAGACTCAAAGGCTATGAATACTTCTTGAAGAAGCCAATGCCGGCTTGGGGCTCAGACCTTTCTGGAATCGATTTTGACAACATCAAGTACTTCGTTCGTTCAACCGAGCGTCAGGCTCAGACCTGGGAAGACCTTCCTGAGGAAATCAAGAACACTTACGAAAAGCTCGGTATTCCCGAGGCAGAGCGTCAGCGCCTAGTTGCTGGAGTAGCTGCGCAGTATGAGTCTGAAGTGGTTTACCACCAGATCAACGAAGAACTTGAGAAAAAGGGCGTGCTCTTCCTTGACACCGATACGGCTTTGAAAGAGCACCCAGAAATTTTCAAGGAGTACTTCGGGACAGTCATCCCTGCCGGAGATAACAAGTTTGCTGCACTCAACACTTCGGTTTGGTCGGGTGGCTCGTTTGTCTACGTACCAAAGGGAGTCCAGGTCGAGATTCCTCTTCAGGCATATTTCCGAATCAACACCGAGAACATGGGTCAGTTCGAACGCACATTGATCATCGCCGATGAAGACTCCTACGTGCATTACATCGAAGGTTGCACCGCTCCGGTTTACAAGTCGGACTCTCTACACAGTGCGGTTGTTGAAATCATCGTTAAAAAAGGTGCCCGCGTTCGATACACAACAATTCAGAACTGGTCAAACAACGTTTACAACCTCGTCACCAAGAGGGCAATCGCGCATGAGGGCGCAACTATGGAGTGGATCGATGGAAACATCGGATCCAAGGTCACGATGAAGTATCCATCAGTGATCCTTGCTGGTGAACACGCCAGAGGAGAAACCCTCTCGGTAGCGTTCGCAGGGGAAGGACAGCATCAAGACGCTGGAGCCAAGATGATTCACCTTGCTCCTTACACATCTTCTTCCATTGTTTCCAAGTCAATTGCTCGCGGCGGCGGAAGAACTTCTTACCGTGGTGAAATCCGAGTAAATCCAGGGGCGCATCACAGCGCAAACACGGTTCGCTGCGACGCACTGCTGGTTGACACAATCTCTAGATCCGACACATACCCGACGGTTGACGTTAGAGAAGATGATGTATCGATGGGCCACGAGGCTACCGTTTCTCGCGTTAGCGAAGAACAGCTGTTTTATTTACAGTCTCGCGGAATGCCAGAAGATGAAGCGATGGCGATGATTGTTCGAGGTTTCATTGAGCCGATTGCCAAGGAACTGCCGATGGAATATGCACTCGAGCTAAACAAGCTCATCGAGATGCAGATGGAAGGGGCCGTCGGCTAGTGAGCGAAGCGACCAAGACAGCTCAGCATGGGCTGTCAGAGCACAGCCATGGCTTTGGGGTTCCAATTCAAACCCGCTCAGAGCGAATTAAATCCGTCAAGCTAGCGGATTTTGCAGAGATTTCGACACGTGAGGAACAGTGGCGATACATCACAGCCGATCGCCTTGGCGGATTGGATCAGTCCGGTCTTGATGAGTTCTCTGGTGACATTGAGGCAAAGTTAGCCGATGGGGTAGAAACTTCTTGGATTGATTCCGAACACAAACTTTTTGGCGCAGCGGGGATTCCTGAGGATCGTGTTGCTGCCGCAGGTTGGGAGGCTGCGAAGGCTGCTTACCTAGTTTCGATTCCTTCTTCGGTTATTGGAACAGCTCAGAACACAATCACTATTTCTTCAGTTTCCCAAGATCCCGCCGCACTTCACATAATCGTTGAAGCCAAGCGTGGCTCAGATTCGGTTGTAGTGATTGATCACCGCGGCGACGCAGTCTTGTCAGAGAACATTGAGTTCGTAATTGAAGATGAGGCAAAACTCACAGTGGTCTCAATACAAGACTGGAATCCAGGTTCCATTCACAATGGAGCGCAATACGCGAAGCTTTCCCGCAACTCTGTATTCAAACACGTAATGGTCACCCTGGGCGGTGCTGTAGTGCGCATGAGTCCATCAGCGTATTTCTCAGCTCCAGGTGCAGATGCAGCCCTCTACGGGCTTTACTTTGCCGATGCTGGACAGTACCAAGAGCATCGCATCTTTGTTGACCATTCAACTGCTAACTGCAAGTCGCGCGTGACTTACAAGGGCGCTCTTCAGGGGGATAAAGCTCACACCGTTTGGGTTGGCGATGTTCTGATTCGAGCAGCGGCAGAGGGAACAGACACCTACGAGCTCAACAGAAATCTTCTTCTTACAGACGGGGCTCGCGCAGATTCCGTTCCAAACCTGGAGATCGAGACCGGGCAAATTCAAGGCGCTGGACACGCTAGCGCTTCGGGAAGATTCGACGATGAACAACTTTTCTACCTTCAGGCCAGAGGAATTACTGAGCTCGAAGCAAGAAGACTGGTTGTACGCGGCTTCCTAATGGACGTAGTGCAACAAATCGGAGTAGCAGAGGTTGAAGAGCGTCTTGAAGCCTCTATCGAAGCTGAGCTTGAAAGGAGTGCAATCTAATGGCACTGAAGATTTGCAAAGTTGAAGATATAAAACCAGGTAAGGCTCTTCGGGTCAAAATTGGCGATGACGCCATTGCACTAGTCCACACCAAGAACGGTCAGTTCAAGGCAATTGCAGACAAGTGCTCGCACGGTGAAATCTCACTTAGCGAGGGTTTTGTTGACGACGAAACAATCGAATGCTGGGCACATGGGGCAAAGTTTTCTCTAGAAACTGGGGCACCGCTTAGCCTTCCGGCTTATGAACCAGTTGCCGTTTTTGAAGTGCTTATCGAAAATGGAGAAGTTTTTATCGAGTACGACAAGGACACGGAGTAATCAAATGGCGACACTAGAAATCAAAAACCTGCACGTATCAGTTGAGACTGATCAGGGTACAAAAGAGATTCTCCGCGGAGTCGATCTGGTTATCAAAAGCGGCGAGACCCATGCAGTAATGGGTCCTAACGGTTCTGGTAAGTCAACGCTGGCTTATTCGATCGCTGGACACCCAAAGTACGAAGTGACTAAAGGTGAAATCCTGCTTGATGGCGAGAACGTACTTGAAATGTCAGTCGACGAGCGCGCAAGAGCCGGATTGTTTCTAGCAATGCAGTACCCGGTTGAAATCCCAGGGGTGAGCGTTTCCAACTTTCTGCGCACTGCAAAAACTGCCATCGACGGAAAAGCGCCCGCACTTCGAGGCTGGGTCGCCGATGTTCGAACCGCCATGGAGAACCTAAAGATGGATTCAGCTTTTACCGAGCGAAACGTCAACGAAGGCTTTTCAGGTGGAGAGAAAAAGCGTCACGAGATTCTGCAGATGGAACTTCTCAAGCCAAAGATGGCCGTTCTCGATGAGACTGACTCTGGCTTGGATGTAGACGCTCTACGAGTTGTTGCTGAGGGTGTAAACCGCATCAAGGGTGAGAACAGCATGGGTGTGCTGTTAATCACCCACTACACGCGAATCTTGAACTACATCAAGCCTGACTTTGTGCACGTCTTTGTTGCTGGAAAAATTGCCGAACAAGGTGGACCGGAACTTGCTGACAGACTCGAGTCTGAAGGCTACGACAGATACGTGAACGCTTGAGATGCCTAGAGAATTAGAGCCGGTGCTTTACGACAAGGTCGAAGAAGCACTAAAAGAGGTAATCGATCCAGAAATCGGCGTTAACATCGTCGATCTAGGATTAATCTACGGTTTAGAACTTGCAGATGAAGATGAGTCGCTATTAATCAACATGACCCTTACCTCTGCAGGATGCCCGTTGACCGATGTCCTTGAAGAGCAAACAGCCGAAGCTTTGGACGGCGTCGTAGATGCATTTCGAATCAACTGGGTATGGATGCCGCCCTGGGGGCCTGAAAAGATTACGGAAGATGGTCGCGAACAGATGCGCGCCATCGGCTTTTCTATTTAGTTCCTAAATACTTCCACGCCAGCGGTAGAGCCGCTGCGGCAAGTGCCATCTTGATGGCGTCGCCAATCAAGAATGGAACCAAACCGACCATTACTACTGAGCCAAAGTCGCTGGCAATATTCAAGTTGTTAAGTGCAAATGCAAGCCAAGGTAGTCCAAATAGGTAGATCACAGCGTTGCCGATTACAAAGCTTGCCAGAACGCCAGTGACTTTCTTGTGCCAATTGAGCTGAGAAAACCAGCCGACCACTGCTGCTGCAGCTATAAATCCAACAAGGTAGCCGAAGGTGGTGCCGAAAGTTATTCCAGCAGCTGCTCCAGTGAACACCGGAAGCCCCGCTGCACCCAGAGAGAAGTATGTGATCATCGAAAGTGCACCTCTGGAGGCTCCGAGTACCGCTCCAACCAACAACACGGCGAACGTTTGTCCAGTGATCGGGACAGGCCACATTGGAATAGCTATCTGAGCTGCAACAGCAGTTAGCACTGCGCCACCGAACACGAGAGCGATGTCGGTTGCGATGCTCCTTGGTAGAACCCGGTCAATCAGTGTTTCTCTAGCCGATAACTGCATGGACATTGGGAACCTCTTCCTTGACGTGGAGCAAGCTGTTTCTTATTGACGATTGTAGACTAAAGGTTTTGACACCACCTCCAGCCAAAAGGACTCTCTCTTGCTTATTGTGAAGGACCTGGAGATCACCATAGGCGCCAGAACCCTGATGAGTGAGGTTAACTTTCGCGTGGCATCTGGGGACAAGATAGGGCTTGTTGGTCGAAACGGTGCGGGAAAAACCACTTTGACAAAGATTCTTGCCGGAGATGGACAACCCAGCTCTGGAAGCGTGGAACGAATTGGTGAGATTGGATACTTGCCACAGGACCCGAGAACAGGCGACCCGGAAGAACTTGCCCGTGATCGAATTCTTAACGCTCGAGGACTGGGCGACCTTCTTAGACAGCTAGCTTCTACCGCCGAAGCAATGTCTACCGCGACAGGTGCCGAAGCGGAGAAAACCATGACCAAGTACTCCAAGCTCGAGGAACGATTTCAAGCTGCTGGAGGGTATGCCGCCGAAGCACAAGGCGCTGCAATTGCAAGCAATCTGGGTATAGAAGAGCGGATTCTGTCTCAGCCCCTCAAGACACTTTCGGGCGGTCAAAGACGACGAGTTGAACTCGCACGAATTCTATTTTCAAGCGCGGAGACAATGCTGCTGGATGAGCCTACTAACCATCTTGATGCCGACTCGGTTGTTTGGCTAAGGGATTTTCTGCGCAGTTACCAAGGCGGATTGATTGTTATCAGCCACGACATCGACCTGGTTGAGAATACTGTCAATCGCGTGTTCTACCTCGACGCCAATCGCCAAGTAATCGA
>WLHO01000100.1 GCA_009702645.1 Actinomycetota bacterium
GGTAACTCGGCAAAGATTCATCTAAGCCGGATTCGGTTAATGCAACCGATTCAACTAGTGGTGAGCGCTCCAGGACACGAATCTTTTTTTGAGCAGCAAGTTGCTCAATAGCAATCTCGATGGTTTTCGCTCGGTCGCCTAAGTTCGCACCTAGCGCTAGCACCGCAATCTTCCAGGTGCGCACTAGGACTGCCTTTTTGCCTTTGCGGTCACAGAAACAGTGTCGAAGTAAAGATCGATTGGTGCATCAGGTTTTGAAACCGTGATTTTCACTTTTTGAGCCCAGGTCCCTGCAGCGGCTAAAACTTCGTTCGCTAGACGCTGTGAGAGTGTTTCGAGAAGATTCACTGGATTATTTCTAACGTTGTCTGCGATTAGCTGAGCGATCTCGGCGTAGCTGACAGTGTTTGAGATATCGTCTGTGGAGCTTGCTCGCTCTGCATCTACCTTGATGGTGGCGTCAACGATGAAGTACTGACCCTCATCACGCTCGTGCTCCATCACACCGTGGTAGCCATAAACCCGAAGGCCCCTGATTCGAATCTTTTGGGTCATGGCTTAACTCTGCCCGTTGGACTCTTCATTCGCAAACGCTAGGGCCTCAACAACCTTGATGGCATCAAGGGTGGTTGAGACGTTGTGGACTCTAACTCCCCAAAGCTTGCGCTGTAGAAGCAATGCTGTCAACACTGCGGTTGCTAGATCTCTTCTCTGGTTGCTAACTCCCGCAGCATCCTCTGGTTCCAAAGCTCCGGCAAGAAAGCGTTTTCTTGAAGCCCCAACCAGAATTGGTAGCCCTAGTTTTTCTAGTTCATCAAGACGAGCAACCAGGTGCCAGTTTTGAGCAATGTCTTTTGCAAAACCAAGACCTGGGTCAATGATCAATCGATCTTTGGAAATCCCTGCTGCTTGCGCTTTAGCAACTCGCTCTGTAAGTTCCTTCGCAACATCAATTGCAACCGATGTGTAGTTATTCATCGAGTCCATGGTTTCGCTAAATCCTCGCCAGTGACTGATGATGAATTTGCAATTCAAGTCTTTGAGCGCTGCAAACATCTGCTCGTCAGCTAGACCACCAGAGACATCGTTAACAATAGAAGCCCCAGCGGCAACCGCTAGTGCAGCTGTTTGAGCATTCATGGTGTCGATGCTGATGATTGCTCCGCTGGATTTGAACTCGGCATTTGCAGCAAGTTCTTTTATAACTGGAAGAACACGAGCCTGCTCGTCTTCAAGCTTTACGCGAAGTGCTCCAGGTCTAGTTGACTCGCCACCAAGATCTATGATGTTTGCGCCTTGAGCAACAAGTTCGAGGGCGTGCTTCACAGCTTCTTTAGTGTCTAGAAACTGTCCGCCGTCAGAAAAGGAGTCTGGCGTGATGTTGATCACGCCCATAATCAGTGGTCTGGTGAAATTGACCATGTTGTTACTTGGCAATCAGGGCCATGATCTCAGCCCTTGCAACCGGTTCGCTAAATGTTCCAAGTGCTCTCATGGTGACGGTGTTGGCCTCAGGCTGTCTTGCACCGCGGGATGCAACACAGTGGTGACGAGCCTCAATAACAACAATCACTCCGGCTGCACCAAGTCCTGCCTGGATGGCTTCGGCGATCTGAGAAGTGAGGTTCTCCTGAAGCTGAGGCCTTGCGGCAAGTACCTCAACAAGCTTTGGCAATCTTCCAAGACCAACCACTTTGTCTTGCGGAAGGTAGGCGATGTGTGCAACTCCGGTGAAGGGAAGTAAGTGGTGTTCACAAATCGAAACCAGCTCGATATCTTTCAAAATCACAACGTCGTTTTGTTCGGCAGGGAAAGCATCGCCAAGAATCGACATCGGATCTACGCCAACACCCTTGAAGAACTCTTGATAGGCCTCGGCAAATTTCTCCGGGGTTGCTTGTAGTTCAGAGCGTTTGGGGTCTTCGCCAATTGCGGTGAGTAGCTCGGTCACCGCATTCTTGATGCGATCGATATCAACCAATTACTTCTTCTTGATTACCTTCGTTGGTTTTTTGGCAGCAGGTTTTCTCGCTGCAGCTTTTTTAGCAGCCGGTTTCTTAGCGGCTGCAGCTTCTGCGGCTTCCGCTTTTTTCTTAGCTGCAACTTTGGCTGTTGTTGAACCCTTGGCAGGAATAGCAATTGGACCCTTTTTGGAAGAAGGTCTGGTGGGCTTTGATAGCCAAGGCTTGCGCTTTGGAAGTTTCTTAACGGTTTTGAATATCTTCGCTATGTCGTCTGGGTTAAGAGTTTCTTTTTCCATCAACTCTTTGGCCATTAGATCTAGCACCTTGCGGTTTACATTTATCGCTTTGTATGCCTCGTCGTGAGCAGCATCAAGAATCTTTCGAATCTCAAGATCAATCTGGTGAGCAACTTCATCAGAGTACTCTCTGGCCTGTGCCATGTCACGGCCGATAAAGACTTCGCCACCGCCACCATAAGAAACAGTTCCAAGAGATGATGCAAATCCATAAAGCGTCACCATCTGGCGAGCAATCTTGGTTGCCTTCTCAAAGTCATTCGAGGCACCAGTTGTTGGGTCGTTGAAAACAACTTCTTCGGCAACTCTTCCGCCCAACGCGTAAGCAATCTGATCAAGCAATTGGTTGCGAGTGACGGAATAGCGATCTTCCATCGGAAGCACCATGGTGTATCCAAGTGCGCGACCTCTGGGCAAAATTGTGACTTTGGTAACAGGGTCTGAGTGATTCAACGATGCTGCAACAAGTGCGTGGCCTGCCTCGTGGTAAGCGGTGTTTAGGCGCTCTTCGTCTTTCATTAGACGAGATTTCTTCTGCGGTCCACCGATGACGCGATCAATTGCTTCATCAACAGTTGCAGCGTCAATGGTCTTTCGGTTCTCACGAGCAGAAAGAAGAGCTGCTTCGTTCAAAACGTTTGCAAGATCTGCTCCGGTAAATCCAGGAGTTCTTCTTGCAATCAGGGCTAGGTCAACATCATCATCGACAGGCTTGTTCTTAGCGTGCACGCGAAGAATTTGTTCGCGTCCTGCAAGATCAGGTGCGCCAACACCAATCTGGCGATCAAAGCGTCCTGGGCGAAGAAGTGCTGGGTCCAAGATGTCCGGTCGGTTGGTTGCAGCGATCA
>WLHO01000101.1 GCA_009702645.1 Actinomycetota bacterium
GATACCACTTGAGTCGGATTTGATTTTGGAATAGCAGTTAGATTGCCATCGGCATCCTGGCAGCCGGCAACCAGTATCGGATTTAGCCTTACGCCCTCGTTGGCCAGAGTCTGATAGGCCGAGGCCATCTGAACCGGAGAAACTGAAAGTGCTTGGCCGAACATCGTGGTGTAGTTTGTCACACCATCCCATTCGGAGTAATGATTTAGCACTCCCCGAGTTTCACCCTCGAATGCAACAGCTGTTGGTTTACCAAAACCAAAAGCTTCCATGTACTCGTATCGAGTTTTAGCAGGGATCTTCTCGGCAAACTTAATTGTTCCAACGTTTGAAGAAAAGCGCAGTACGCCAGTCATTGTCCAGTTTGTTGGTGGATGTGAATAGCTGTCATTGATTACGTGATCGAAAACTCTCATGGAATCTGGTGCTCTGACTCGAGTGTTTACTGTGCCATATCCGGTGTCAATTGCGGTAGCGGCAGTAATTGCCTTCATGGTAGAACCAGGCTCAAATGCAAACTGGAATACTCTGGCGCCGCGTTCTGATTCAGGAGATTTTCCTGGATCGTTTGGATCAACACTTGGCGCCTCAGCTGCCAAAATGATTCGTCCAGTCTCAACCTCAATAACTACCGCGGTTGCCCAATCAGCATTTAGTCTTCTAACTTCAGAAGCCAAAACTTGCTGCGCTTGATACTGCAAATCGGCATCGATGGTCAAAATCACATTTCGACCAGGTTTAGCTTCCTGAAGAACCACGGTGCTAGATGGAATCTTGATTCCATCGACACCCTTTTCAAAAGTCTCTTTACCGTCCACTCCAGCCAGGCAAGCGTTGAACTGTCTCTCAATTCCCGCCAGAGCCACACCGTCGGTGCCCACGAATCCAGTCAGGTTTCCAGCCACCGCACCGTTTGGGTAAAGGCGGTCGTGGTGAGGGTCGGCGAAGATCCAGGGAATCTCGAGCTCAACTATCTGTCTGTGGGTTTCAGCGTCAACGCGCTTTTTTAAATTGACGTAGTGCGAAGTTCCAATGAGTTTTGGCAGCAGTTCAGAAACGTCCATCTCAAGAATCCTGGCAAGCTCAGCAGCAACCGACTCGACGCTAACAACCTGATCGATTCCGTCTATCTTTCGCTCTACCGGCCTAACTATCGCCGGCGCTGCGTTTATGTCATAGCGGTAGACAGTTGTTGCAAGGATATTTCCATTCGCGTCCAGGATGTCGCCTCGAACTGCAGGAACAGTTCTTGCAACAGCGCGCTTTTCGTAGGACTCAGCGTTAATGGATTCCGCGCGGACAATCTGGAAGTCAATCAAGCGAATCAGAAAAACGAAAACCAAAATCACTGAGAGTGTGACCAGTAGCCTTAGTCGTCTTGCGCTAACTGGCCCCGCGTGATTCATGTGACAAGACCTTTCGGGGACTACCTTGTTGGCGAAGCTGGGATGGCACTCACGCTAGCTACCTGAGGTAGCGGCTGCGGTTGCGCCTGGCTTGCCGGCGCTGCTTGCTGCTTAGCTGGCTTAGTATCAATCATCGCCGAGTTGGCCACTAGATTCAGGGATTGACTTGCTGTGCCAAGAGCTGGTTTTGGCTTACCCAAAACGCTCTGGTCTTCAAGCTTTAGAAAAACTGGGTTTGAGTTTGCGACCATTCCAAGTTTTGCTGCGGTATTCAACAGGTTCTGCTGGGAAGAAAGTGAAGCAACTTCCTCAGCAATGATTTGTGAGGTGGTGTCCAACTCGCGCTTCTCGCGCTTTAGATCAGAAAGTTCGTAGACCGACTGGGAAGTCATGATGGTAAGAAGCAGATGAAGCATTGAGATGGCCAAAAACCCCATCACGATAATCATCACTACTGGGCCTCGTGCCCTGGTCCGATTCAGAGTCTTCATGCGACTTTCCTTGTCTTTTCAGCAGCTCTAAGGCGGACCGAGGCCGACCTTGGGTTGCTGGCGATTTCCTCGAGGCTGGCCTTTTCGGCTCCTTTGACCACAAGCTTTAGAACCGGAGCGTGCTCCGGAAGTTCAAATGGAAGCTCAACTGGGGCAGATGAAGTTGCAGCCTGCACTATGGCCTGCTTCACAATCCGGTCCTCAAGTGAGTGATAGCTAAGTACTAGGAGGCGCCCACCAACAGCCAGTGCATCGATAGCAGCAGGAACAGCATTTTCCAAAATCTCAAGCTCTTCGTTGACCGCAATGCGTAGAGCCTGAAACACTCGCTTAGCTGGGTGTCCCGAGGATTTACCTGGGATGAAAGGCACCACGCTGCTGATAATCGAGGCCAGCTGCTTGGAAGAAACAATTGGGTTTTTTGCTCTGAGTGCTACCAGTTCGCCGGCGATCTTGGCCGCGAAGCGCTCCTCGCCATACTCGCGGAATATTCTTGTTAGTTCGGCTTCGGATGCGGTTGCAATCAGCTCGGCAGCTGTGATGCCGGATTCAGTATCCATTCGCATATCCAGCGGAGCATCGAAACTGTAGGCAAAGCCTCTATCTGCGTTGTCAATCTGCATTGAACTAACGCCAAGATCCATCAAGATTGCCGCAACTTCTGTGTAACCGTTGACGGCAATAGCTTCGGCGATTTGGTCGTAGGTTCCGTGAAAAAACTTAACTCGCTCGCCAAAAGGCGCAAGGCGCTTGGCCGCAAGAGCAAGTGCGCTTTGGTCGCGATCAATTCCGATGATTGTTAGGTTTTCAAAAGTCTTAAGAAAAGCCTCGGAGTGTCCTCCAAGGCCAAGGGTGCAATCAACCAGGACGGCTGAAGTGCCAGATAGTGCAGGTCCCAGAAGCTCTAGTGTGCGATCTAGCATCACTGGTTCGTGAATTGAGTCGAGGTTTACTGTGTTCATCGGTGTACAGGTCCCCCGGCTTCCTGATCTTTTTGACATCGGGGAAGAGTGTCAAAGCTCGATCAGGGAGCCGAGGTTAGAAAAGACCTGGAACCACCTCCTCGGAAATCTCCGAGAAGCCGTTTTCTTGCTTAGCCAGGTAGTCACTCCAGGCAGCAGAATCCCAAATTTCGGCCCTTGAGCCAACGCCAATTACTACAAGCTCTTTACCCAGACCCGC
>WLHO01000102.1 GCA_009702645.1 Actinomycetota bacterium
GCAGTTAGTTTCTGCGGGGATTGCACCTAGATTTGACGCTTATTTGCCGTCTTGTTTTTGGTGTACCTCTAGCGTAGCACCTTTATTGTCCACGGCCAACAGCAGCGGTTGCCACTGTGGGTACTTCTTTTCCACCAATTCCTTGGCCCTTAGCCTCTCAGCTGGGTCGCTGGCTAGTACCAAAACTGAAGGACCAGCCCCAGAAACAACGGCTGCATGGCCATTGCTTCTAAGCAACCTGATCAAGGCATCCGTCTCCGGCATCGCCGAGGCGCGGTAGTTCTGGTGAAGCTTGTCTTCGGTTGCCGCAAGCAGAAGTTCCGGAGACTGAACCATAGCCGCAACCAAAAGCGCTGATCGCGACACGTTGAAAACTGCATCAGCGTGCGGAACAGATTCAGGCTGCATGGACCTTGCAAGCTCAGTAGACATCTTGGTACTTGGAACTAAAACAAGTGGTGACACCCCGCGGTGAACAGAAAGCTTCTTGGTGTGAGGTCCCGACTCGTCCTCCCAGGCAATGCTCAATCCCCCGAACAGCGCCGGGGCAACGTTGTCTGGATGATTCTCAAACTCAGTTGCAAGATCAAGCATCAGCTTGTCGCTTACTTCAGCAACTCCGGTGAGTAATCCCTTGGCCGCCATAATTCCCGAAACAACTGCGGCACCAGATGATCCCATTCCGCGTCCGTGAGGGATTCGGTTCACCGCGCGCAGAGCAAGTCCGGGTGCTGGCTGCTTTACACGCTTGAAGGTTTCAAGAATGGCGCGAACAACAAGATGCGATTCATCGAGTGGAACTTGGCCCTCGCCCTCACCGCTTACAGAAACCGAAATGTTGCCAGGCTTTGTGGCCGTGACTTCTAGATCGTCGTAGTAAGCAAGCGCTATTCCAAGCGTGTCAAAACCAGGTCCAAGGTTGGCCGATGTTGCCGGTACCTTTACCTTTACTACGGTTCCTTCAGCTACTGGCATTTTTAGGCCAATCCCAATCTTTCTGCTACCTCAGCCGCGTTGGTTGATACCGCTTCCGGTGTGATTTCGTTGCCTGCTTCGTCCTTTAGTGCCCAGCCTGGATCTTTTAGTCCATGGCCAGTCACGGTGATAACAATAAGTGCTCCGGCAAAGCTTTCCCCCATCTGGGAGGCCTTATACAAACCAGCTGCACCGGTAGCCGAGCTTGGCTCAACAAAGACTCCAGCTTCTTGAGATAAGAAGCGGTGCATCCACAAAATCTCCTTGTCGGAAACCGCGCCAAACTTGCCCTTAGATTTCTCCCTAGCAATCTGCGCCAGGTCCCAAGAAGCTGGGTTTCCAATCCGAATCGCAGTTGCAATAGTGTCTGGGTTCTTTACTGGAGAGCCCTGAACAAATGGTGCCGAGCCCTCGGCCTGATAGCCATACATCTTTGGCAAAGCCTTGATGCGACGAGCCTTGAAATCTTCCTGGTAGCCCTTGTAGTAAGCGGAGTAGTTTCCAGCGTTACCTACTGGCAGTACATGGAAATCTGGAGCTTGACCCAAAGCATCAACTACCTCAAACGCTGCAGTTTTCTGACCGTCGATGCGATCTGGGTTCACAGAGTTCACTAGGTGGACCGGGTAGTTTGTCGACAAATCTCTAGCCAGAGTTAGGCAGTCATCGAAGTTTCCCTGCACCTGAAGAATCTGAGCCTTATGAGCAACTGCTTGAGAAAGCTTTCCAAGAGCGATCTTGCCTTCCGGTACCAAAACAACTGACTTGATTCCAGCTGCAGCAGCATATGCAGCAGCCGATGCTGAAGTGTTTCCAGTTGATGCACAAATGACAGCTTTAGCGCCGTGGCCAACGGCCTTGGAAACTGCCATGGTCATTCCGCGGTCCTTGAATGAGCCAGTTGGGTTCATACCTTCGAACTTCAAATAGACGCGGTCCGCGCCAACGAGCTTTGCTAGTGCCGGTGCATCAATAAGTGGTGTGCCACCTTCACCAAGGGTGATGATCGGAGTGCTCTTGTCAACATCAAGGCGCGAGAAGTATTCATTGATGACTCCGCGCCACTGATGAGCTTTCTTTGGTTTACCAAACACGGTAAACACTCCTTTCGATAAGCAAAATTGTCATTACAGACCCTCTACCCGAATAAACGAAGAAACGGCCTGCACAGCATCATTGGACTTCAAGGCCTTGACCACACCAGCTAATGCTGCATCGCTTGCCAAGTGAGTTCCGATCTCCAGGCTGGCAGTTTGAAGATTGCGTCCAAGAACAGCCTGCTCAACTGTTTCGATTGAAACTCCGTGCTCGGAGAACAAGCTTGCAATCTTTGCCAAAACTCCTGGCTGATCCTTAACTTCTAGCTGAATCACGTAGCGAGTCTTGATTCGACTCATGTCTAGAACATCAAAGTTCGCGTGAATAGAGTCCGCAAGTCCTGGCCCACCAGCTACGTGACGCTTGGCGGCTGAAACCACATCACCCAAAATTGCGGACGCTGTCTGAGTTCCACCAGCACCAGATCCGTAGAACATCAAACGGCCAGCAGCTTCTGCTTCAACAAACACAGCGTTGTAAGCGCCGTCAACCGAGGCCAGTGGGTGACTTCTTGGAACCAGAGCTGGGTAAACACGAACCGAAACTCCCTCGGGGCCAGATTCATCAGCGTCAATAAACTCACAGATCGCAAGTAGCTTGATGACAAAACCATCGCGCTTGGCTGCTGCAATCTGCTCAGCACTAACTCCGGTGATTCCCTCGCGATAAACCTTCTCGAGCGGAACTTCGGTGTGAAAAGCGCGAGAAGCAAGAATTGCGGCTTTTTGAGCAGCGTCGTAGCCATCAACATCCAGCGATGGATCTGCTTCCAAGTAGCCAAGCTCGGTAGCTTCCTTCATCGCGGCTTCGAGTGTGATGCCGCTTTTGTCCATTCGGTCAAGAATGTAGTTGGTGGAACCGTTTACGATTCCCATAATTCTTTTGACGCGGTCTCCAGCCAGTGATTCACGCAGCGGGCGAATCATTGGAATAGCGGCTGCAACTGAAGCCTCGAAGTAAAGCTGAGCTCCAACTTGCTCAGCAGCGTTGAATAGCTCTGAA
>WLHO01000103.1 GCA_009702645.1 Actinomycetota bacterium
CTTGGGTCTTGGAGCTCCATCCTGGAGAGCATTCTTGATGGTCACCCTGCCTGCTGCAAAATCTGGAGTTGTGACAGCAATCCTTCTAGGTGTTGCTCGAGTAATCGGTGAAACTGCTCCACTACTTACAACTACATTTGCTGCCAACAACACCAGCATTAACGTCTTTGATGGTGGTTTGGCTACCCTTCCGACCTACATCTACAACTACGTCTCCCTAGGCTTTGACACCAGTATCCAGCGCGCCTGGGGAGCAGCGCTTGTGCTGTTGATTCTGGTTGGAATCTTGTTTGGAGCCGCCCGTTATGTCTCAAGACCAAAGAGCTTGAAAGCAAAGAAAAAGAAGGAAAAACGATGACTGAGAAGTTCCAGCTGGAATCCAAGGACATTAATGTTTGGTTCGGTGAAAGACAGGTCCTGAAGGATGTGTCCCTGCAGTTCCCAAGCAATCGAGTCACTGCGCTAATCGGCCCTTCCGGTTGCGGTAAGTCAACCTTCATCAGAACTTTGAACCGGATGCACGAGCTGATTCCTTCTGCTGGCCTTGCTGGATCTGTTTTGCTCGATGGCCAGGACATCTACGAAGAGGCAGTTGACCCAAGCACCGTAAGGCTTAGAGTTGGCATGGTTTTCCAGAAGCCAAACCCTTTCCCAACCATGTCCATCAAGGAGAACGTCATCTCGGGACTTAAGCTCTCGGGTAGAAAAAACGAGATCTCCGATGACCTAGTTGAGAACTCCTTGAAGCGGGCTTCTATGTGGAACGAATCCAAGGACCGACTAGATGAGCCGGCCTTGTCGCTATCCGGTGGTCAGCAGCAGCGCCTTTGCATCGCCAGATCTTTGGCCATGAACCCAGAAGTACTTCTGATGGATGAGCCTTGCTCGGCTTTGGACCCAGGCTCTACCCGTCGTATCGAAGAGACCATCTTGGAGCTTAAGGAGTCAATGACTATCGTCATCGTGACTCACAACATGCAGCAGGCTCAGCGAGTTGCTGACAAGACAGCGTTTTTCCTCGCCGAGGATAACCAGCCAGGCTACGTAGTTGAGTTCGGGGAGACCCAGCAAGTCTTTGGAATGCCGGTAGATCCACGCACCAATGACTATGTAAACGGTCACTTTGGCTAACCAATTGTTCACCTTCAATTTGCTTGCCATTGAGAAGGTAAACACAAGTAATTAACCCCCCTGAGATTGAATCTAGATATCTCAAGGCGAGATCAACAGAAACAAGGAGAAAAATGCGAAAGATTAGCGGAATCCTAGTAGCCAGCGCACTGGTTGCCAGCATCGCTCTTGTGGCTCCAGCAGCCCACGCCAACGAAACAATCACAGGTTCAGGTTCTTCCTACATGAACTCATTCCAACAGACTTGCTCCGCTGCCTACACCGCTAACAAGGTGACCTACACCTCAAAGGGTTCTGGAACCGGTAAGACCGAGTTTGCAAACGGAACCACAAACTTCGGAGGCTCTGACTCTCTATACAGCTCAGACGCTCCATCAAACTTCGTTTACGTCCCACTAGTAGGTGGCCCAATCGGCATCATCTACAACGTCAAGGGTGTAAAAAACTTGCGTCTAACCCCACAGCTACTTGACGGTATCTTCACCGGCAAGATCAAGAAGTGGGACGATGCCAAGATCAAGGCTGAAAACCCAGCTGCTGCTCTTCCAAGCAAGAACATCCAGGTTGTATACCGTTCCAATACCTCTGGAACTACAAACAACTTCGGAAACTTCATGAAGCAGAACGTGGGCGGAAAGTGGAAGGCAGCTGACGCATGGGCCGACGCTTCTGGAAGCACTGTTGGTACCGGAGCTGTAAACAACTCAGGAGTTGTGACAACAGTCAAGGGTCTAGCTAACTCAATCAGCTTTGCTGACGTAGCGGATGCAAAGGCTGCAAAGCTTCCATTTGCTTCGATCAGAAACGCAATGGGTCAGTACGTTCAGCCAACTGCTTCTGCATCATCCAGATTCTTGGCTAAGCAGACCATTGCCTCAAACGGTGAGCTAATCATCAACCACAAGGCAAAGATCTCAGGCGGTTACCCAATCGTGCTAGTTGCTTACGGACTTGCTCCTACCAAGGCATCAAGCGCAGCTAAGGGAGCAGCCGTGAAGGACTACTTCACATACATCATCAACACCTGTGGACCAAAGTCTGCAGCAGCTGGTGGTTATGTTGCAATCTCAGGTTCGCTAAAGAAGAAGTCGCTAGAACTGATTGCAAGAATCAAGTAATAAAATAAGCACCAAGTGATCTCCAGTCACAAAAGCGCGGCCCCGACGGGTCGCGCTTTTGTGCTGGAAACACCAAGAGAGGAAAACATGCGCGCATCAAACAAAGTAAAAGCCACAGCTCTTGCAGTGCTGATGAGCCTTACCTTGACTGCGTGTGATCCTCCAATGCCTGCTGAGCTTTTGATTGCCCAGGCCGAACTTGAGATTCAGTGCGAAGAAGGCGATGTGACCCTTAGCCTTCCTGAGTCAATTAGCGATCTAGGTTTCACCTGGTCTGACGCAGTTGCGGTGGGATGCGAAATTATGTCGCTAACCCCAGTTGAAGAATCTGCTACAGATGCCGGCATTTTGCTTGCCGAGCAATCTCTAATTGCATCTCGCTGCACACCATTTGCAACCGTTCCGGTTGCCATCGATGCTGCAGTACTGGTGACGAACGTGCCAGGTTACTTTGAGATATACCTAGACCCTTCTCAGATCATCGGAATCTTCAACGGAACAATCACAAACTGGTCCGATCCGGCCCTTCTTGTAAACAACGAGGAATACCCACTTCCAGATCTGCCAATTGTTCTTCCAACTGAAGCAACGGCTTCTTCCAAGCAGGCTTTATCTGATTGGATCTCACGTCTTGCTGGAGAGCCACTTGACCTCTCGGCAATTGCTGACGCAACAGATTTCAGCGAGTCAGCATTTGCTATGCCATTTGAAGAAGGTGCCATCTCGATTGCTAGCGTGAGTGCTGCAACATTTGCCGGCTCTTCAATTGTTGCCATCATCGCGGAACCAGGAAATCTCGAGAGCATGATTAGAC
>WLHO01000011.1 GCA_009702645.1 Actinomycetota bacterium
AGCCTACTTTCGGACAATCTTGATATCAGGATTAGGTTCGAAGAAAGTTCCAAGTGACTCACCGGCTAGCGTCTTAGAAACGTTATCTGCGTTGGTGATTACAACTCCGATTCCAGCTTCAGTACAGCTGGCGGCTGCCGCAACTTTTGTGATTGCCCCGCCTGTGCCAACTCCAGTGTTGGTTCCAGCAATTTCTAGATTTGCTAAGTCCATCCCAAATGCCACTCGAGGAATCAGCTTCGCCTCAGGGTTGGTAGGTGGCATGTCATACAAACCATCGACGTCACTAAGTAGCACAAGCGCGTCAGCCTGAAGCAAGACAGCAACCATGGCTGCGAGTCTGTCATTGTCGCCGAAGCGAATTTCAGTCGTTGCCACGGTATCGTTCTCGTTCACGATTGGCAAAGCGCGAAGCTGAAATAGTCGCTCTAACGCCTTCTTAGCGTTGTCTCGGCTCTCCTGCTTCTCAATGTCGGTAAGGGTAAGAAGTACCTGCCCCGCAATGATTCCGTGACGCTCAAGAGATTTCTGGTACCTGGTTATTAGTCGAAATTGGCCGACGGCGGCCAGAGCCTGAAATGTATCAAGATCGGTTGGTTTTTCATCGAAATCAAAAAGTGGCATACCAGTTGCGATTGCACCAGAAGAAACCAGCACCACCTCTGCGCCGCGTTCCATAACATTTGCCAAAGCATCAACCAGCTGGTCAATCTTGCCTTCGTTTTTTCCAGTTACGGAATTCGATCCGATTTTTACAACAATTCGTTTGGCTGAAACAAGCCACTGACCGTGATCTGACACTTAGTTCTTCTCCTCTAGATCATCCGGAGTTGACCAAGCGCCAGACTTTCTTTCAGTTTCCATCTTCTCGCGAAGGGCAGCTCTGGCGTCCATCATTTCCAGATAGCGCTTGCGGCGCTCGACGTTTGTGCGACGATCATTCAAAGGACCAAACCTTGGGTCGGTGCCTCGCGGGCTTACAAGAAGCTCAGCTGTTGAAGCGATGGTTGGCTCCCAATCAAAAATCACACCATCTCCTGGGCCTATCACTACGGTGGAGCCATTTGATGCACCGGCTTTAAACAGCGCATTTTCAATACCAACTTTGGCTAAACGATCAGCAAGATAGCCAACCGCTTCCTCGTTACCGAAATCAGTTTGAGCAACCCAGCGTTCTGGTTTTGCCCCGAGGATTCTAAAGAACTCCTCCACTCCGCTGAATTCGCGAACAATTTTGAAGCTGTTGTCTTCTTTCTTGGTCTGCATCAACTGAATTCTCGGGCGTGCAGGAATCTTGGCTTTCTCAAAGCGATCTGCCTCAACCAGTTTTGCCATTGCAAACTTGAGCTCTTTAAGGCCAGTGTGTGAAGCAGCCGAAACTTCAAACACTTGATAGCCACGGGCTTCAAGTTCTGGACGAATGAACTGCGCCAGTTCTTTTCCATCTGGGATGTCGATTTTGTTTAGAGCAATTAAGGCTGGACGCTCAGTCAAAGGAGTCTGGCCTTCCGGTACCTGGTAAGCATCTAGTTCCTTTAGGACTTTGTCTAGATCAGATACAGGGTCTCGGTGTGGCTCAAGTGTTGCGCAATCAATCACGTGTAGCAAAGCAGAGCATCGCTCAACATGTCGAAGAAACTCAAGCCCAAGACCCTTACCCTCGCTGGCTCCTTCAATAAGCCCTGGAACATCGGCAATTGTGAATCTAGTTTCACCAGCTTGAACAACTCCAAGGTTTGGATGCAAGGTTGTGAATGGGTAGTCTGCAATCTTTGGTCTTGCTGCGGAAACTGCAGCAATCAACGAGGACTTGCCAGCGGATGGATAACCAACCAGTGCAATGTCTGCAACGGTTTTTAGTTCAAGGATTACATCGCCCGACCAACCAGGAACTCCAAGCAGGGCAAAACCCGGAGCCTTACGTTTGGTACTCGATAGCGCTGCGTTTCCTAGCCCTCCGACTCCACCTTCGGCAACAACAAGCTCCATGCCCGCTTCATCGAGATCGGCAATTACCTCGCCGTTGGATTTTTTGACGATTGTCCCAATCGGAACAGAAAGTTTGAGATCCTCGCCGTGAGCACCGTTTCTAAAATCTCCAGCTCCAGCTGCACCGTCGCCGGCCGCGCGATGAGGGTGGAAGTGATAGTCCAGAAGCGTTGTGGTGTTTGGATCCGCCAACAGTGAAATGCTTCCACCGCGTCCGCCATCAGCTCCGTCAGGTCCACCAAGTGGTTTGAATTTCTCGCGCTTTACGGATACGCAACCTTTGCCGCCGTTTCCAGCGCGTAAGTGAAGGGTCACTTGGTCAACGAATGAGACCATGTTCTTCCTCCTTCACAAATAACTAAAGGCGAGCCGTTGGCTCGCCTTTAGTAAAAACTTTTGTCTTCCTAGACTTATGCAGCCTCGACGATGTTTACTACTCGGCGGCCACCCTTGGTTCCGAATTCAACGGCACCGGCAGCTAGAGCAAACAGAGTGTCGTCCTTGCCCTTGCCAACGTTCTTTCCCGGGTGGAAGTGAGTTCCGCGCTGGCGAACAATGATTTCCCCTGCGTTTACTTCCTGACCTGAGTAGCGCTTTACGCCAAGACGCTGAGCATTGGAATCGCGACCGTTTCTGGTGGAGCTAACGCCCTTTTTGGATGCCATTTGTTCTAATCCTTTACTTGATCTCTAGTACTTTGACGCGAGTAAGTTCTGAACGGTGACCCTGACGCTTCTTGTATCCGGTCTTGTTCTTGTACTTCTGAATAATGATCTTTGGTCCACGAAGGTCATTTAGGACTTCAGCGGTGACCTTTACGGCAGCAAGTGCGTTTGCGTCTGTGGTGACCTTGTCGCCGTCCACTAGCAATAGAGCTGGAAGCTGAATCTTGCCATTGGCATCGGCCTTGATGCGGTCAAGAGTCACAATGGTGCCTACTGACACCTTCTCTTGACGGCCGCCTGCGCGAACTACTGCGAAAACCACTTGATTTACCTTTTTCTAAGTTTGGGAAGTCACCACCTGGGCAACAGCTCCCTAGTCTAATGGGGCTTAGGCGCCGGGGTCAACCTTGGCCGGGCTGCTAGCCCGCCTGGGCTTGCGCTTAGCATCAGCCTTGGAATCAGCCTTGGCCTCCGGGAGGGCATCCAGAATCCGCTCGAGAGTTGGCTCTGACTTGCCTTTGTCCCCAGAATCCTTGGCGTCCTTATTGCCAGAACCTAGAGTCGATGCGGCGATCTTGGCAACAACGGAGTTGATCTCTGAGGCGCGCTCCGGAGTCACGACGTTGGCAACATCCATGTGTCCCTTGCGCTTTTTCTCGGGCTTACCCTCGTTTGAGCTACGAGTTCGCATAATCGGCTCATGGTGCACGATTGCTCCCCTGGCGCTGCAAACCTCACATGGCTCACTGAAAGACTCCAAAAGCCCAAGTCCGAGCTTTTTGCGAGTCATCTGAACGAGCCCAAGTGAGGTCACTTCCGCGACCTGATGCTTGGTTCGGTCTCTTCCGAGGCACTCAATAAGCCTTCTCGAAACGAGGTCCCGATTAGATTCAAGGACCATATCAATAAAGTCCACCACAATGATTCCGCCGATGTCACGAAGCCTCAGCTGGCGAACAATTTCCTCAGCAGCTTCCAGGTTGTTCTTGGTCACGGTTTCTTCAAGATTTCCACCTGAGCCAACGAACTTCCCAGTGTTCACATCAACCACGGTCATGGCTTCAGTGCGATCAATAACTAGCGATCCGCCAGAAGGTAGGTAGACCTTGCGCTCGAGGGCCTTGCCGATTTGCTCTCCGACGCGATAGCGGTCAAAAATGTCTTCCTTGCCGTCGTAGATTTCAACACGGTCCATCAGATCAGGCGCAACCGACTCTAGATAGTCGGTGATTACCGCCTGAGCGTCAGGGCCAGAAATAATCATCTTCTGGAAGTCTTCATTGAAAACATCTCGAACAATCTTGACCAACAGGTCTGGCTCTGAGTGCAGAAGGGTTGGGGGCGTTGCCTTCTTAATCTTCTTCTGGATGCCATCCCATTGAGCCTGCAATCTGGCAACATCCAAGGTAAGTTGCTCTTCAGTTGCCCCTTCGGCGGCGGTTCGAACAATAACGCTTGCTTCTTCCGGCACGATGTCCTTCAAAATCTTCTTGAGGCGAACGCGCTCGGACTCTGGCAGCTTTCTTGATATTCCATTCATGTTGCCGTTTGGAACATAAACCACATAGCGACCAGGAAGTGATACCTGAGAAGTCAGTCTTGCTCCCTTTTGACCAACTGAGTCTTTGGTGACCTGAACTAGAAGGGTGTCGCCGGATTTCAAAGCAAGTTCAATCTTTCGAGGCTGACCGTCTAGACCGTCCGCTTCCCAGTTGACTTCACCGGAATACAAAACCGCATTTCTGCCGCGGCCGATGTCAACGAAGGCCGCTTCCATTGAAGGAAGAACGTTTTGAACTTTACCTAGGTAAACATTGCCAATCAGTGAGCCGTCTTGGGTCTGAGCAACATAATGCTCAACCAAAACCTTGTCTTCGAGAACACAAAGCTGAATCTTGTCGTCTTTGGAGCGAACCAGCATCATGCGATCAACCGATTCACGACGAGCTAAGAACTCAGTTTCTGTGATGGTCTGGCGTCTTCGACCGGCGTCGCGTCCGTCTCTGCGGCGCTGCTTCTTAGCTTCAAGTCTGGTGGAGCCCTTAACGCGCTGCGGCTCATTACTTGGCTCTTTGGGTGCACGAGGTGTTCGTACCTTCACAACCACATTCGGAGCATCTGGATTTACATCAATTGGCTCGCCAGCGCGACGACGTGAACGCCTACGAAGGTGTGACTCGGATTCGGGCTCGTTGCCTTTTTTCGAAGCGCCCTTTTTGCGAGGCTCTACCGCAGGTAGATCTGGTGCCTTGAAAATTAATGAGGTTGCACTAAGTGCAGGAGCACTCTTGCCCGCCTCTGGCTTTTTTGCCTTTGCGGTTTCTTGCGGCTCTGACTTCTTGGCTAAATCTTTTTTGTCGACTGCCTTCTTTGCTGCCTTTTCTGGCGCAGCCTTGGCGTCTTTGCGGTCAGGTTTCTTGACTAACTTTTTTGCAGCTTTATCAGCTTTTGCTGATTCATCTTTTTCTTTCACCATTTAAGGTGCACTCCAAGCCCCCGGTTGGCCAAAGCCCACACGCTTGGCCGGTATTCTGGCTCTAAATCCTTATCAGCGACTTTTGCCACCGACTAAACCTTTTTAGTTGCGAGTCATTGCTGTCACGTCGCCCTGCCAGCTGCCCGATGGGTCTTATGCCTTGGAGCCAAATGCTCGATAAACCTTTTAAGCGGGAGGATGTGGCTCCCATTTGCTTACCTAATAAGTATTACACCAAAAGGCACAAACAGGCTGAATCGCCGTGGAATACTTGAGATATGAGCGTTGAAACAAGCCAGAAAGCCCTTATCGGTGGCACAAAATCGCTTGCGTGGATGCTAATCACAGGCGGGGCAATTGGATGGATCGGGGCACTTGCCTTAACAATTGAGCGGCTTAATGTTGCCGCCAACCCGGACGCGGTTTTGAGCTGTGACATCAGCCCCTTTATTTCCTGTAAGTCTGTGATGCTAACCGAGCAAGCTGCGCTTCTTGGCTTTCCAAATTCTCTGATTGGGTTGGCTGTTTTCGTGGTGCCAATACTGATCGGTTTTGCAATCCTGGCAGGCGCAAAATTTGCCAAATGGTTCTGGCTCCTGTTCACGCTTGGAATGATCGGTGGATTCTTATTCGTGGCTTGGTTGTTTAGTCAGAGCCTGTTTGTTATCGGGGCGCTTTGCCCCTACTGCATGGTTGCCTGGACTGGCATGATTCCGATGTTTTGGAAGCAGTTCTTGTTCTCAGCACGAGAGGGAATTCTTCCTGTTCCCCTGAAGACCGTTGGCTTCTTTGTGGCAGCATATGACTGGCACTGGTTGTTTTCTTTTGCAACCTTCGGCGCAATGTTTACTGCAACTATTTGGCGCTTTTGGGATTTGTGGCCAAGCCTTTTTTAGCTAAACCAGATTCCAAGCTCGCGATTTGCCGACTCAGCAGAGTCTGATCCGTGGACTAAGTTCTTCTGAACCTTCTCGCCCCAGTCACGTGCTAGATCTCCCCTGATGGTTCCAGGAGCTGCGGTTGTTGGGTCGGTTGTTCCAGCCAATGACCTAAAGCCTTCAATCACACGCTCGCCTTCAACTCGCAAAGCAACGATTGGTCCCGACGACATGAATTCAATCAAAGGCGCGTAAAAAGGCTTACCCTCGTGCTCAGCGTAATGAGCTGCGAGTTGCGCTGCGGTAGGTGTGAGCATCTTGAGGCCTGTAATCAGGTATCCCTTTTGCTCAATCCGTCGAATAATTTCTCCGCTGAGTGATCGCGCAACGCCATCTGGCTTGATAAGAACTAGTGTCTGCTCTTTCATTGTGTGCCGCCTTCTAAATCAAGTTTGCTCTTTGCTGCTCGAGCTTTATCAATTGTGCCACCGGCAATCATTCCCCAGGTCCACATTGCCAAGAAAATTGCTCCCAGTAGATACATCAAGGGCACCCAAATGCCAAGCGAAAGCACTACCCCTTGCAAAATCCAGCCCAGAACATAAGTTCCTGGCTTTCCCAAGATGGCTGGGAAAATCATCAAAAGAACTGACAAGCCGAGACCGACTCCCCAAATTACTGCTGGGTCAGGGTAAACCTGCAGGCCAAATCCAACCAAGGTTGCAAAAAACACCACGACCGATTGGAATACCATGACCAAAGATCCGAGTGTTGCCTTAGTGGATCTATTCCTCATCGGAGTCCTCCTGAATTAATTTGATGACGTCTCCTACTAAGGTAATCGACCCAGTGACCACGACCATGCCACCGATCTCGATAGCCCGTTGTTTAGCTTGCTCCAAGGCCAATTTAAAATCAGAGATGCTAGCTACATCTTGACCAAGGCTCGCACTTGCAATTATTTCAAGCTCAGCAGCAGGCATCGACCTTGGAGATGAGGATTGGGTTATCACTACAGCTTCAAACACTCCAGCCAGATTTGAAACCAAACCAGCTACATCTTTATCGGCAAGAACCGCCACTAGTCCCACCAGTGGTTTATCTGAGAACTCAGAGCGCAAGGCGTTGGCAAGGATTTTTGCACCAGCAGGATTGTGCGCTCCATCAAGTAGAAGTGCAGGTTCGGTTTTGATCAGCTGAAGCCGTCCCGGTGAAGACACATCTGAAATAGCAGAGCGCAAGATATCGTCCGCGATTTGAATCGCGCCGCCGCCAAGAAAAGCTTCAACCGCTGCCACAGCAAGAGCCAAATTCTGCCCTTGGTGAGATCCAAATACTGGAGCTGCGTAAGGTCCATACTGACCCGTCAATCCTGAAATGGAAATTGACTGACCGGTGTCAGTTGAAATGAACTCACTTACCTGAAAGTCTTTACCCTCCAGTTTCAACCCCTCGGCAATTTGCCCAGAGACTTTTTCTAGAACAGCAAGCACCGCAGGTTCTTGGGCGGAACTAACCACAAGAGATCCGGGTTTGATAATTCCCGATTTAGTCTCGGCGATTTCCTCAACGGTGTTTCCGAGGCGATCCATGTGGTCCAGGCCAATCGGCGTAAAGACAGCAACGTCACCATCAGCAACATTCGTCGAATCCCAGGTTCCGCCCATTCCAACTTCTAGAACTAGAACATCAACTGGCGCGTCAGCAAAAACTGCGAATCCAAGAACTGCAAGTGCCTCAAAGAAGGTCAAGGGGTTCTCGCCCTTTTCGGCTAGCTCTTGATCTACAAACTCGAGAATCGGTTCAATATCTGAATAAACGCTAATGAGCTGCTCATCACTAACCGGCTCCCCATCTAAAGCCATGCGCTCGTTCAAGCGAACCAAATGAGGAGATGTAAAGCGGCCGGTTCTTAGGCCATGCTCGCGCAAGATGCGCTCAATGAATCTAGTGGTGGAGGTTTTTCCATTGGTGCCGGTGACGTGAATGACCCGGTAGGAGCGCTGAGGGTCGCCAAGAAGTTCTACTGCCCGTTTAGTTGGCTCAAGCCTTGGTCGAATCTTGTTTTCTGGAATCCGAAGCATAAGCTTCGCTAAAACAAGATCGGATTGTGATTCCCAGTATTTATCGTCTCTGGCTTCTTGACTCAAAGCTTTGCCACCGCAATTTGAACCTGCTGTGACTCACCAACTGGAACTGGTGTGACTAATGACTCTGAATCAAGAAGCGATAGCTCAAGAGTTAAAGTTTCACTCTTTACAAGCTCCTCATTCGCCAAGATAGCTGCTACTACCGATGCATTTCCAGAAAGCTCTGTTTTGATTCGGTCTGAAACATCGAAATCTGCATCTTTTCGAGCCTGCTGAATCGCACGGATTACATCTCTTGCCAAGCCCTCAGCCGCTAACTCTTCAGTGACAACGCGATTCAAAATCACGAAACCGCCACCAGGCAAAATACCAATTAGCTTCTCTTCGCTCGACTCGTCTTTGGCAACCAATGTGATTTCGTATTCGCCTTCTTCAAGCGCTACTCCATTGACTCTCACACCCTGGGCGTTGGTTTCCCAGTTTCCATTCTTGGCTGCCTGGATGATTTCCTGAACTTGCTTGCCAAGTCTTGGACCAAGAGCTCTTGAATTAACCGTCAACTGCTTCTCAACGCCAAATGCCTTAGTTGACTCAACGGCTAGCTCGACAAGCTCAACTTCCTTTACGTTTAGCTCTTCCGCAATAATTCCTGCAAAGTCAGAAAGCTTCGCAGCATGCGTAGTTACGACCGTCAATTTTGAAAGCGGGAGTCGAACTCGCAAGCCATTTGTTTTCCTAAGGCCCAGTGCTACAGAGCTAACGGTACGGACCTGGTCCATGGCGGTCACAAGATCTTGGTCGTAGGAGAGCTTGCTGGCATCCGGCCAAGACTCTAGATGAACACTCTTGCCACCAGTTAGTCCTCGCCAAATTTCCTCAGCAACCATCGGAAGCAGCGGTGCAACCACTCGTGTGACTTGTTCGAGCACGGTGTAGAGGGTATCGAACGCTTCCTCGTTGCCAGCCCAGAAGCGATCTCGTGAACGACGGACATACCAGTTGGTTAGAACGTCGCTGAAATCACGCAGCCTTGCGGAGGCAGCGTAGGAATCGTAGAGATTTAAGTCTGCTTCAACTTCAGTTATCAGATCACGCGTCTTGGCAAGAAGGTAGCGGTCTAGGACGTCGGTACTCGAGACCGAGTACTTGGCTTTGTAGTTCGATGCATTGGCATAAAGAGAGAAGAAGTACCAAGTATTCCAAAGCGGAAGTAGAACTTGCCTAACGCCCTCGCGGATTCCTTGCTCAGTGACAATCAAGTTTCCGCCACGAAGAATTGGGCTGGACATTAGGAACCAGCGCATGGCGTCGGATCCGTCACGATCGAAAACCTCGTAAACATCTGGATAGTTGCGAAGCGATTTGGACATCTTTTGTCCGTCATTACCAAGAACAATTCCGTGCGAAATCGCTGACTTGAACGCCGGGCGATCAAACAGTGCTGTGGCTAGAACATGCAGTGTGTAGAACCATCCTCTGGTTTGACCCACATACTCCACGATGAAATCACCTGGGTTGTGTGTTTCAAACCAGTCACGATTTTCAAACGGATAGTGAACCTGAGCAAATGGCATAGAACCGGATTCAAACCAGCAGTCCAAAACTTCTGGCACTCGACGCATGGTTGATTTGCCGGTTGGATCATCTGGGTTTGGTCTGGTTAGTTGGTCGATAAATGGACGATGGAAATCCTCTGGTGCTTTTCCAAAGTCTTTCTCGAGTTCTTCGAGAGATCCGTAAACATCGATGCGCGGGTAGTTTGGGTCATCGGATTTCCAGACTGGAATCGGCGCTCCCCAGAAACGGTTTCGGCTGATTGCCCAATCGCGCACATTTTCGAGCCACTTTCCAAATGACCCGTCTTTGGTGTGCGAAGGAGTCCACTCGATCTGCTGGTTTAGCTCAAGCATGCGGTCTTTGACTTTTGTGGTTTCTACGAACCACGACGAAACTGCCTTGTAGATCAATGGGTTCTTGCAGCGGTAGCAATGAGGATAGGGGTGCTCGTAGCTTGCCTGGCGCAACAGTCTGCCCTCGGCCTTTAGTTTCTGAGTGATTGGCTTGTTGGCATCGAAAACGTGCTGGCCTTCAAAGTCAGAAATAACAGAGTTAAACTGACCGCGCTCGTTCACTGATACGTAGACCGGGATCCCTGCTTCGTCACAAAGCTTCTGGTCATCTTCACCATAAGCCGGGGCCTGGTGAACAATACCTGTTCCTTCGTTGTCCGCGACGTAGTCGCCGACTAGTACTTGCCAGGCATTTTTGGTATCGAATTTTGTTTCGTCGGCGTAGTAATCAAAGATTCGGGTGTAGCGAATTCCGCCTAGGTCTTTACCCAGAATGGTTTTCTCTGTTGCTGCAATCGCAGACTCGGCATCCTCATAGCCCAAGTCCTTCGCATACGCCCCCAGCAAAGATGCTGCAATCAGATATTTGATTTTGGAATCCCCGCCGTCGGCTGCCCCGTTAGGCCCGGCGGAGACCACAGCGTAAGAAATCTCCGGTCCTACCGCGAGCGCAAAGTTCGTTGGAAGAGTCCAGGGAGTAGTCGTCCAGGCCAACATCCGGACGCCCGTTAGCTCACCCTCGGTTATTGGAAAGGTGACTGTGACGGATTGGTCCTGACGAGTTTTGTATACCTCGTCGTCCATCCTGAGTTCGTGGTTCGAAAGTGGAGTCTCACATCTCCAGCAGTAAGCAAGGACCTTGAAGCCCTCGTAGATCAAACCTTTTTTATAGAGTTCTTTGAACGCCCAGATAACACTCTCGGTGTAGTTGGTATCTAGGGTCTTGTAGTCATTATCAAAATCAACCCAGCGAGCTTGCCTTGTGACGTACGCTCTCCAGTCTTCGGTGTATTTCAGGACCGAGGTCTTGCAGTAGGCGTTGAACTTATCTACGCCATACTTTTCAATCTCCGGTCTGCCGGATATGCCCAGCTGACGCTCGGCTTCTACCTCGGCAGGTAGTCCGTGGGTATCCCAACCAAAGCGTCTTTCGACTCGGTAGCCCTGCATGGTTTTGAACCGTGGAACCAGGTCTTTGGTGTAGCCAGTAAGAAGGTGTCCGTAGTGTGGAAGCCCGTTGGCAAATGGAGGACCGTCGTAAAAGACGAATTCCTCGGCCCCTTGCGCTTTTCGCTGATCAATAGACTCTTGAAAAGTGCCCTCTTTGTCCCAGTATTCGAGGATTTCCTTCTCAATCTCAGGAAAGCTAGGACTCGGGTTTACACCAACTGCCTTACCGGCCGAGTTCAGGGGATACATTTTTGGCTTTCTGGGCTTATGCGTTAGGGAATCTCTGACAATGTTAACCTGTAACGACCCCCATTTATGGAGACTTTGACCTTTGAATAATCAGCAACTGCCCGGTGTGAGCTTTGTCCGCGCCGCAACCACCCCTGACAAGGTCGGAGTAGAGGGTCTCGAAGCTAAGTGGGGTCCTAACTGGGATAGCAAAGGCACTTACAGCTTTGACAAATCAGCTGCAAAGGCCAACATCTACTCAATCGATACTCCTCCCCCGACGGTGTCAGGTTCCCTGCACGTAGGTCACGTCTTTAGCTACACCCACACCGATCTGATTGCCCGATACCAGCGCATGATCGGTAAAGAGGTCTACTACCCGATGGGCTGGGACGATAACGGGTTGCCTACAGAGCGGCGCGTTCAAAACTTTTATGGCGTTCGATGCGACCCAACTCTTCCTTATCAGGATGGCTTCGTTCCACCATTTGAGGGCGGCGACGGAAAATCTTCCAAGGCAGCTGACCAAATCCCAATTTCAAGAAGAAACTTCATCGAACTGTGCGAGAAGTTAACACTCGAAGACGAGAAGCACTTTGAAGCTCTTTGGCGCCAGCTCGGCTTGTCCATCGACTGGTCTCAGACTTATCAAACAATTTCGCCAGACGCTCAGGCTGTTTCGCAGAAAGCTTTCCTGAACAACCTCTCCCGCGGCGAGGCTTACCAGGCAATGGCGCCAACTCTATGGGACGTAACTTTCAGAACTGCAGTTGCTCAGGCCGAGCTGGAAGATCGAGACCAGCCTGGTGCATATCACCGCATCGGTTTTGATGGTCCAGATGGAAAAATCTTTATCGAAACGACCCGTCCTGAGTTGATTCCAGCCTGTGTGGCACTTGTTGCACACCCAGACGATGAGCGATACCAACCGATGTTTGGCAAAACCGTAAAGACACCGTTGTTTGGAGTAGAGGTTCCGGTTCTCGCACACCACCTCGCCCAAAAGGACAAAGGTTCAGGAATTGCAATGATTTGTACTTTTGGTGACGTCACCGACGTTATTTGGTGGCGAGAACTTGATCTTCCAAACCGAGCAATTTTGGGCTGGGATGGTCGTATCGTTTCAGAAGCGCCAGATGTAATCAGCGATGCTAAAGGTAAAGAGATTTTTGCCCAGCTGGCTGGCAAGACAGTGTTCTCAGCAAAGCAGACGATTGTCGAGCTACTGCAGGCATCCGGCGACATGGTTGGCGAACCCAAGCCAATCACTCATCCAGTTAAGTTCTTTGAAAAAGGTGACAAGCCGCTGGAGATCGTATCTACTCGTCAGTGGTACATCCGCAACGGAGGACGAGACCAGGCTCTTCGTGAAAAGCTCATTGAACTTGGAAAGAGCCTGAAGTTTCACCCTGACTTTATGCGCGTGCGATACGAGAACTGGGTCAACGGTCTAACCGGAGACTGGCTGATCTCAAGACAGCGATTCTTTGGTGTTCCAATCCCTGTTTGGTACCAGCTCGATGCCGACGGCAATCCTGATTTCGATAAGGTTCTGACTCCAGAGGTTGC
>WLHO01000012.1 GCA_009702645.1 Actinomycetota bacterium
CTGATCGGGGTGGGGCTGATTGGCAGCGTCATCTGGCAGGTCACTGACCGAATTGCAAATGGCATCTTTAGACCTTTTGAATACTTTGCCTACTTCTCCATAGTGACTGCGATATTCGCTGGTCTTTTTTTGATTACCACGGGCTTTGGGCTACTGCTAAAAATTGAAGACACCAAGTGGGTTGAGATTGCAAGGCTCAGCTTTGCAGTTGCATTAATTGTTGTCGGTGTGGTTTACCACGCGCTACTTGCAGATGTTGCTAACGATGTTCGCGATGGCGACTACGCATGGCCGGTTCTTCCAAATGAGATCATCCATACCTACGCGCCAATTTTGGCTGCCATTGAGTACTTGATTTCCGTCAGAGCCTTCCGCATTCGCTTTAGAGCATTTTTGTGGGTAGCAGTTTTCCCACTCACCTGGTTGGTGCTTTCAGTTGTTCGCGGAAGCGCAACTAACTGGTGGCCCTACTGGTTTATAAACCCAAACGGCGAAGCAGGACTTGGTGGCATGCTCACCTACATCGGCGCAATCACACTGTTTTTCCTAATTCTAGGAATCGCAGTACTGGGGCTCAAGAAACTACTTCAGCGGCTAGTGCTGCGCTAACCGATTTAGCACCCAACTGCACTTGCGGTGCTACTGTATTGGGATGCGCGCATCAAAGTGGATTGCAATTACAGCTGGAGTACTCGCTGTCACCATCTCCGGCGGAGCCTTGGCAGCCGGCAACTACGTTTACACTTCAGGAACTACAGTTCCGTGTGCCATTAACGAAGATGACCTAGCAAACACTCCCGAAGCTTTCTACACCCCGGCAAAAGGCAACGGCCCCTTCCCTGGAGAAGGGTGGGACAAGTGGGCAGGTTATGACCTAAGTGATTGGTGGATGACTGACGCAAGTTATCAGGCGGTTGAGATTCCAGTCAGCGATCAAGTCACCCTATCTGCATGGTGGATTGCACCTACCCAGGCAAATGGAAAAACAGTAATTGTCACCCATGGAATTGGAACATCAAGGCGCGACTTTAATGCGCTGCTCCCATCTTCCATGCTGGTCAAAAACGGTTTCCATGTTCTTCTGGTTGACTCAAGAGATACCGGAGAATCAACCTGTACCGATGGAAGGCACTCGGCCGGCCAAGAAGAGTCCACTGACTTCGCAGCCGTTGCAGAATGGCTAATTGCCAACAAAGACATCAAAGCTTCATCACTTGGAATGTTTGGGGTCTCAGGTGGAGCAATTGCAACTTCCTTGCTGCCCGCCAAAACTGAGAACGTTTCTGCTTTTGCCATGGAGGGCACAATATTTGATTTCAATGCTGCGGCCACACGAGAAGTTGAGTTCCAAGGCTTCCCTGGATTTTTGTGGCAGCTGGCTTTGATATCTGCTCAACTGTTCCACGGAGTGAACCTGACCGAGACTTCAGTTATGCAAGGCATCGAAGCTGCAGGTCAAAGGCCTATGTTGATTCTCCACGGAGACATCGATCAGCGACTGGATTACCAATCGTCGGTTGATTTCTACAACTACGCCAAGAGCATTGGCGCAAACATCACCCTCGAAACTTTTAATGGTGCCGATCACACAGAAGGTATGCTCACCGAGACCGATCGGTACGCAGCTGTACTGGCTGACTTCTTCGACAAGTCATTGAGTAAATAGTGAAGATTGTGAAAGCAGTTAGGCATACTGCTCGCTACCTACTGGGAGCTGCATTAATCTATGCCGGAATTGGACACTTCACTTTCTCAAGAATTGCCTTCCAGGCCCAAGTTCCACCTTGGCTGCCGCTGGATCCGGACTTTGTAGTACTGGCTTCTGGAGCAGTTGAAATTGCTCTTGGCTTGGGGCTTATCTTTGTTTCTCGCTACCGGAAACAAATCGGCTGGCTAACCGCCGCATTCTTCCTTGCGATCTTCCCAGGCAACATCTCGCAGTACCTGACTCAAACAGACGCTTTTGGACTAAACACCGATGAAGCAAGAGCCATCAGGCTGCTGTTCCAGCCCCTTTTGATGCTGTGGGCGTTGTGGGCAACTGAGGCTTGGTCAAAAACCAAGCACGAACCTAAAGTTTAAGTTTTTGCCTAGATAGTGCTGGCGTCAATGACAAAGCGATACCTAACATCAGAGCCAACAACGCGGTCATAAGCCGAATCAACTGTCTTCGCGTCTGAAACATCTAGAAGCTCGATGGTCGAGGAGATGTTCTTCTCCCCGCAGAAATCAAGCATCTGCTGAGTGAGTGCGATGCCTCCGGTGTTAGAACCGCCGATGCTCTTCAGCCCAGTCACTAGAGAGAACGGGTCGAAGGATTGTGGCTCTCCTGCAAGACCTACGTAAACAAGTGAGCCTCCGACTCGGAGCATTCCAAGCAGCGCGTCGTTATCAGTTGATGAGCTGGTGGTGTTCAAGATCATGTCAAAGAAGTTCTTATGGCTTTCAACAGCGTCAAGAGTCAACAGGTAGTCCTTGGCGCCAAACTCCTTGGCGTCTGCGGCTTTAGCCTTACTTCTTCCAAGAACGTAAACCTCTGCACCCATGGCAACGGCAAACTTAACTGCCATGTGGCCTAAGCCACCAAGACCAAGGATTGCAACCTTCTTGCCAGGTCCAACCTTCCAGTGGTGAAGTGGTGAGTAGACAGTTACACCAGCACATAGCAATGGGGCCGCTTGTGCCATATCTAGGCTTTCTGGAATCGAAAGCACGTAGTTCTGGTCAACCACAATCTCCGATGCGTAACCGCCATAGGTAGGCGCCTGGTCGTAGTGGCGTCCGTTATAGGTCTGGACGTTGCCCTTTAGGCAGTAGTTCTGATTTCCCTCGAGGCAGTATTCACACTTTCTGCAGGAGTCCACGAATGTTCCAACACCAACTCGATCACCGACCTTGAATTTAGAGACATTAGAGCCAACCCCAATTACTTCCCCGGCGATCTCGTGGCCTGGAACCATTGGAAAAATACCCTCGAACCACTCGTTTCTAGCCTGATGAATATCGGAATGACAAATTCCAGAGAACAAAATCTTGATGTGAACATCGTCTGGGCCAAGGGGTCTAAGTGGCATGTCTGCTTTTTCAAACTTTGAAGTTGGGCTTGCAACTAGCAAAGCGCGAGTGTTTGACATGTTTTCTCCTTGAGTTAATGCTCTTGTATTGCGGGTGAATTAGGGAATGCGGGTAGCAAGAATCTTGTCGATGCGGCGACCGTCCATGTCTACTACCTCAAGCTTCCAGCCTTCGATAACAACGCTGTCGCCAGAAACTGGCATCTTGCCAAGAAGCAAGAGGATAAGTCCGCTGACGGTGTGATAGCGACCCTTGTCTTGTTCTGGAACATCTTCAATTACCAAGCAGTCTTTGAGCTCATGGATAGATGTGTCGCCTTCGAATAGCCATGAACCATCATCTCGTTGGACCGGGTCAGTGGCTTCTTCACCTTCGGTCACAATTTCCCCAATCAGAGTGTCAAAGATATCCTGAATAGTCACAAGACCTTCAAGGCTTCCGTACTCGTCAACCACAAAGGCAATGTGAGTGCGGGAGAGCTTGAACTGATCGAGAAGGTCCATACCGGTTAGGGTTTCTGGAACATATAGCGGGGCTTCAAGATTTTCTTGAAGGCTGAGCTTCTCACCTCGGGCAACAGTTGATAGAGCTGTCTTTGCGCTCAAGACTCCGATGATTGAATCTAGATCTCCATCGCAAACTGGAATACGCGATCTAACCGATTGGGCAATTTGGTCAAAGCTTTCAGCTTCTGGAGCGTTGATGTCAACGTAAATGATTTCAGATCGAGGAACCATCAAGGATCCAAGCTTTCGATCATCCAAGCGGAAGACGTTTTTCACGAGCTCTCGCTCTTGGTCTTCAATAAGGCCAGCCACGGAACCTTCGTCCAAGATGGCTTCAATTTCATCTTCGGTGACGGTTGCTTCCTTGTGCTTGCCAACTCCAAATAGTCTCAGTAAGGCGTTGGTGGTAAAGCTCAGAATTACAACAAATGGCCTGGTTGCAAGGGAGAGAATCAACATCGGACGCGCCATGACCGCAGCGATGGCTTCCGGGTTGGACTGACCAATTCGCTTTGGCACGAGTTCGCCGACTGTGATAGCAACGAAAGTCACAATTAGAACCACAGATACGGTTGCTGTTATGTCGGCAATACCGTCCGGGACTCCCACGCTCTGAAGCCAAATAGCCAAAGGCTTAGCAAAAATGGATTCTCCGACGATTCCACTCAATAGACCAATTGAGGTAATTCCAATTTGGATCGTGGAAAGAAACTGGGTTGGGTCCTCACTGATGCGCAGGGCGGCAGCGGCAGATTTTTTACCCTTTGCGGACATAGCCGAAAGCTTGGATCGCTTAGAGGTAAGGAGTGCAACCTCAGACATGGCTAGAACACCATTAACGACAATTAGAGAAAACAGCAGGATTATTTCCAAAGACCTGTTTAACTCACCCCAATGGCTATGCGAACGTTGAAAGATAATAATCGCAGAAAACTAGTCGCTGTGCGACCAAATTTAGAAGATTTGACCCCTGTAGAACCAACACGAGGCCTCAGAAGGCTTATTTCCGGAGACAAACTACTTTGTTTTTCTGGAAGTTGAGCTGGGCTTATCTGAGTCCTTGCGAGTTGCTAAAGCAAACAAAGCAAGTCCAGCAACCAGAGCGCCAGCTCCCAGTCCATAGGAAACAACATCAGCGGCACGGTTTGTGTCGACGAAGACACCTACAAACACCACTGCAACAATGGCTACAACAACACCGATCAGCTTGGACTTTAGGTCGTCAAGGTCGCGAACCTGAAGCCAGGTAGGAACTTCGAGTCTGGTGTCAACAAACAACTCATAAAGTCCATAACCAATAACTAGCAAAACAGTTCCAAGCAAAATGGCATCAACCGCGGTTAGAACATCAACAATCGTGTCTTTAAGGTACGCATCGTTTAATACAGCATCGACAATCACAATCATGATTGAGATCGAACCCTGCGCCATTAGCAGCAAGGCTCCGATGATTGAAGCAATAGATGGAACGATCACCGCGTAGCGGGTAAGTCCTAGTATTTTGCGCATGGCCCAATGCTACTAGCAGGCTCTGTTCCATTAGAAGTTATAGAAGGCAAGCATGATTGCGATTCCAAACATGATGGCGGCAATTACTAGGTCTAGCACTTTCCAGAACACCGGCTTAGCCATAAATCGAGATGCTGCTCTAGCTCCAAATCCAATTGAGCTAAACCAAACAATGCTGGCCACAGCTCCTCCGAGAGCAAACCACCACTTATCTGGGCCGAATTGATTACCAATAGAACCAAGCAAAATCACAGTGTCAAGGTAAACGTGAGGGTTTAAGAACGTGAAGCCCAGTACCGAAAGCACAACGGTTTTAGCACTTGCGCTTTGCTGGCCAGATGCATCGAGGCTCTGAGACTTGAAAGCTGAGCGAATGGACCTGATTCCAAACCAAGTCAAATAGGCAACTCCAAACCAGCGGATGATTTCAAGAAGCCACGGGAGCCCAGAAATCAGTGCGCCAAGGCCGGCAACCCCAAGAAAGATAAGGAAAGCGTCAGAGATAGCGCAGATTGCGACGACCAGCAGAACATGCTTTTTGGTTAGCCCCTGCCGAATGACGAAGGCATTTTGAGCACCAATTGCGATGATTAGACCAAGCCCAGTTAGGAACCCAGGAGCGAATGCAATCATCGCTCAAGTATAGAGCGCGCCGAAATCACTACTGGCGGGCCTAGTTGGATATATCTGGCAGGATGGTCGGAAGCCTGATCTGAAATACGCAAGAAACATCCATTGTGGTGGGATTGGCCCAATAGCTACACAAACGACTCCCGAAAGGTACATTATTTAATGCTCAAGTCACTCAACAAAATTGCAGTTGCTGCAATTGCTATCGCCACACTCACACTAAGCGGTTGCTCGCCAGCGTCCGAAACCCCCGAAGACCCAAGTTCATTTGGCGCACTGAATGTTCAGCTCAGCTGGATTAAAAACTCAGAATTTGCAGGCGAGTTCATGGCCGATGCAAACGGATACTACGCCGAAGCTGGCTTTGACTCCGTGAACCTAATTGCTGGCCCAGCAGCCACTGAGGCAGAGGTTCTCAACGGAAACGTTCTAGTTGGTATTGCAAACCCTATCTCCGTTGCTCCTGTCATCCTCAATGAAGGTGCTCCACTGAAGATCATCGGTACCACTTACCAGAAGAACCCATTCACCATCTTGTCCCTCAAAGATGGCGCTAACATCGTCACGGCTCAGGATCTAATCGGTAAGAAGATTGGTGTTCAGGCAGGACCTAACGAAACTTTGTTTGATGCTTTACTGAAAGCAAACGGCATTGACGCCTCAAAGGTAACCAAGGTGCCGGTTCAGTACGACCCAGCCCCACTTGTAAATGGTGAAGTCGATGGATTCTTGGCTTACATCACCAACGAGTCCTTCACGGTTGAGCAGCAGGGCTACGCCGTCACTAACTTGCTGTTTGCTGACAACGGACTGCCTTTTGTCACCGAAAGCTTTGTTGTGACTCAGGACGCCATTGACAACAACCGCGAAGCTCTAAAGGCATTTCTATACGCCACTATTCGCGGCTGGAAGGATGCCATTGCTAACCCTTCAGAGGGTGCTCGCCTGGCCATCGAGGTCTACGGCAAGGACCTAGGACTATCAAAGGACAAGGAAGAGTATCAGTCCAAGACCCAGAACGAGATCCTGGTTCAAACCGATGAAACTCGTGCAAATGGCTTGTTCACCATCAGCGATGCCATGATTGCTCAGAACCTTGCAACCTTGAAGTCTTCGGGCTACGAGATCACTGCCGAGCAGCTGTTTGACCTAAGCCTGCTGGCAGAGGTATACGCGGAGCACCCTGAACTTCTGAAGTAATCTAAGTTCATGAATTTGCAAGATTCCGCTGCCCACTCACCAGAGCTGGGCAGCGGCATCACCATTTCCGGCCTTACCAAAAAATTCAAGATAGGCCCTGGAAACCTAACTGCACTAGATAACGCAACGCTCCATAGCGATCGAGGTAGTTTCCTGTCGCTGCTTGGACCATCAGGTTGCGGAAAATCAACAATCCTTCGAATTCTTGCCGGTCTAGAAACGGCAACCGAAGGGTATGTCACTGTGGATGGCAAATCACCAGCTGAACTTAGGAAAAATCGCGAGCTAGGAATTGCGTTCCAGGATTCAGCGCTTATGCCGTGGCGTTCTGTGATCGACAACATTCGTTTGCCGCTAGAGCTTTCAGGTGTCAAACCAGAAGCTGGTCAGATCGAAGATCTGATAAAACTAGTAGGTCTTCAAACCTTTGAAAACGCAAAGCCCTACCAGCTCTCCGGCGGTATGCGCCAAAGGGTTTCAATTGCACGTGCACTTGTTGTTCAACCGTCGGTGTTGCTTCTTGATGAACCATTTGGTGCTCTGGATGACATGACTCGTCAGAGATTGAACCTAGAACTACTTAGAATCTGGACCGAGAAGCCCGCCACCACTTTGATGGTGACTCATGCCATCAGCGAAGCAATATTCCTTAGCGACCAAGTTGCAGTTATGACCGCACGGCCTGGCCGAATCAAGGAAGTCATCGATGTTAATCTTCCTAGGCCACGCACCATTGAGATGATGAGAACCAACGAGTTTCACGCCCTTCACGATCGGGCTTCCGAGCTGCTATTTGGTGCCCACGGTGAGAACATCCTGGAAGAAAACTAGAGCCTGCCATGATCAGCAGAAAGTGGATCTCTGGAACCGTAGGTACAGTAGCCACCATCTTGATTTGGTGGCTAGTAGCCGCAAATGCCTTCAGAAACACCCCCAAAGGAGCCACTGAGTCAATCGGTGCCATCCCAACCCCACCCGAAGTTTTTATGCAATTTGGAATTGATGGTTTCGACTTCTTTGCTAGAAATGCGGCCGTCACTATCGCCGAGGCCAGCTTGGGTTTTCTCTGGGGGAATTTGGCGGCTCTTGCTCTTGCAGCTGTTGCCCTAACCATTCCTAAGCTTGACAACCTTGCAATGCAGATTGCCCTGATCACCTACTGCATTCCGATTGTCGCTATCGGTCCAATCATCCGCCTTGTTGTCGGCGCCCCTGGCCCTGGCGAGCCAGCGGAAACGGCAATCGCACTAGCTGCAATGAGTGTTTTCTTTACAACAATGGTCGGTGCAATGACTGGTGTGAAATCAGCCGATAAGGCTGCCTTGGATGTTGTGACTGTCTTTGGTGGAAACGCTTGGCACCGCCTGATAAAAGTTCAGCTCCTGTCTGCCCTGCCTTCGATTCTTGCCGCTCTCCGAATCGCAGCACCAGCTGCTTTTCTAGGTGCAATTCTTGGAGAGTACGTCGGTGGTCCTGACGTTGGTTTTGGACCAGCCATGGTCAATGCGCAACAGTCTCTCGAGGTAGCAAGAGTTTGGGCTTTGGCACTAGTTTCCGGAGCTATCGCGGGAGGCGCTTACGCGTTGGTAGGACTCATCTCAAGATTTGTCACCCCTTGGGCTAAAGGCACGGTGAACGCGTGAGATCACTAGGACAAAGAATCACACAGCTAGTCACTAACACTTTGATTTCTTTAGCGGTTGTTGCAGTGCTGTGGTTTTTTGCCTTGTGGGCTTTCAATGTCCAACCTTTCATTGGCAAGAACCCGTTTGATGTTTACACTTTTCTTTTTGAAGTCCCAGCTGCTAGTGAAAACCGTGAACTGGTTGCTGCAGCATTGGGCCAGACGATGATTGATTCTGCAATCGGATTTGTCGTCGGTATGTTCTTGGCGACACTAGTGGCTCTCATCTTTAGTCTTTCAAAAGGCGTTGAGCAAGCCCTCATGCCTCTAGCTATGCTGCTTCGGTCAGTACCCCTTATTGCAATGGCTCCAATCATCATCTTGATCTTTGGCCGCGAGCAGCTGTCGGTGGCTGTGATGGGAGCCATCGTCGTGCTATTCCCGGCTCTGGTGAATATTGTCTTTGGTCTGCGAAGTGCTCCGCCTGCCATGTTTGATCTGGTGGCCGTATACGGAGGAAACAAGATTGATGCACTCCGAACTGTGGCATTCCCTTCATCGCTGCCCTCTTTCTTTGCGGCTCTTAAGATCTCCGTGCCTGGGGCAATCACGGGAGCTCTTTTGGTGGAGTGGCTGGCAACCGGTCAAGGGATTGGCTATGCGATTGTTTCAGCTATTGGCCGCGCTCGGCCGTCTGAGGTTTGGACTTACGTTGCCCTGATTACTGTGGTTTCGATAGTGCTCTACAACATTGTTGCAATGCTGGAAGAGTCAGTGCTAGCTAAGTATGGCCACACCAATGCCAAGCAGCCAAGCAAATAGAACTTTTACTAGCACTTCCGGGATTTGGCGCCCTCGGCAGGAATCGAACCTGCGACCAAGAGATTAGAAGGCTCTTGCTCTATCCACTGAGCTACGAGGGCAGAACTACAGTTTATCGGCTAGGCCTTACTTGTCGTTCTCGGTCCTAGAGAGCCTCTGAGAGACATAAACAGGGATAAGGGACAGCAAGATAACAACCGTCGCCACAACGTTCACAACAGATGCCTGATTCGGTCTAGCCATCTCCTTCAGAATCCAAAGCGGCAAAGTGTCAACTCCTGGAGGAGCGGTGAAGATTGTCACAACAACCTCATCAAAGCTAAGAGCAAAGGCAAGCAGGGCACCTGCTGCAAAAGCAGTTCTAAATTGAGGGAAGGTCACAAGTCGGAATGTTCCCCATAAGCCCTCCCCTAGATCCATTGAAGCTTCCTGGAGTGATGGGTTCATTCGCTTCAGTCTTGCGAAGACGTTGTTGAAAACCATGACAATACAAAATGTCGCGTGAGCGACAATCATTCCAAAGTACCCAATCTGGAAACCGGCAGGAGTAAGGAAGTTGCTATAGGTGTTGCTAAAGGCAACACCCGTGACAACACCTGGCAAAGCGATTGGCAAAACTACAAGCAGGTTCACTGTTCCCTTACCGAAAAACTCATACTTGCTCAAGGCAAAAGCCACTAGGGAGCCAAGGACCATTGCGATGCACATAGCCCCGAATGCAACGATTGCCGAATTCAGGAGAGCTGATCTAATAGCTTCAGACTCGAAAGCTACGACCCACCACTTGAGCGACCACTCCGGAATCGGCCAAGCTGAAATCTGCCGTTCATTAAAAGCGTTCAGAATCAGAACCGTTAGTGGTGCGTACATGAAAATCAAAACAACTGAAACGATTGCCATCAGTGACCATCTAGAAGCGCGGGAGAATCTAAGCATCTTGGGCTACATCCTCTCCAGTGAACCAGTGCGCCTTGCAACCATCAAATACATAACAACAAAGGCAATTGGGACCATAGAAAACGCTGCAGCAACCGGGGGGTTCAAGTTGATGTTCGAGGCAATAATCGAACCAATCATTTGAGTTGTGCCTCCAACGAAGCGGGCTGCTAGGTAGTCACCCAGACTTAGGGAGAATGTAAAGACACTGCCGGCGATAATCGCTGGGGTTATCAGTGGTAGCACCATTCGAAAAACTGTTGGCCAGCCTTTTGCGCCGAGATCTGCCGAGGCGTCAAACAAATTGGTAGGCAGTTGTCTGATGGCTGTAAACACTGGCAAGGCCATGTAAGGAAACCACAGATAGGCCAAAGTGAGAATTGTGACGGGAATTCCAAAGCCAGGGCCACTGATTCCAAATGGAGCCATCAACCAGTTAAACAGCCCTTCCTCAGTAAACGTAAGTCGCATCGCCAAAAGCTTCACAAGGTACCCAGCCCACAACGGAAGCGTGATTGCAACAGCCAGAGCGTTCCGAACCCAAGGTCTTGCAATCTTTGCCATAAAGATTCCAAGTGGGATCGCAAAGGCTATGCAGACAACGGTGACTGCAAGGGCGATGCCAAGAGTTCTTAGAGAAGTTGAAAGATAAGCCGGAACAGTAAAGATGTTCACAAAGTTCTCAAGCGTGAATCCAGGAATCACTTTTGAAGTAAATGGATCAATAAACCAGAAGGCAGTCACTAACAAAAGCGCAAGTGAAATTATGTAGACCCCGACCAACCAAGTCATTGGCAGGGCAAGAAGTGCAACAAGCCTGGTGGTTGGTCTTTTGTGTAAGTAGGTCGAAACTGGACGCTTTGGGGTTTTCTGGATTGCGCTCAATTTCTCACCTACTTATTTGAAGTTTGTTCTTGAAGACTGGTATTGCCGGGTGGAGTTTTACCCCCACCCGGCAAAGCTGCGGAACTAACCCTTAACGGTTACCCACGCATTGGTCCAGTCTTGGAAGCTGGTGCACTTAACGTCAGTGCGTCCATCAACACACTCCTCGATTGGAGTGGTCCAAGGCCATACCTGATCCCAGAAAGCCTCGTCTTCAGCTGCGAACTGGTCACAGTGAGCCTGAGCTTCATCGCTTGATGCACAGAAGGCGATGTTTGCAGGAGCCATACCAAAGTTCATGGCGATTGCTCCGTTAACACTTGCCTGGCTGGTGTAGTCGATCCATGCGTAAGCACAGTTCGAGTTTGGAGAAGTGGTGGATACCAACCAGGTGTCATACCATCCGGTTGAACCTTCTTTAGGAAGAGTGGTCTTCAGGTTGTCCTGAGCGGCAAACTTCTTTAGAACTTCCCAGCTAGTTCCAACTACGGTGTTGCCACCAACGAAGGAAGTAATCTGAGCCACTGGGTCTGACCAGTACTCACCGATGATGGTGTTCTGCTGCTTTAGCAGTTCAACAGCAGCAGCAAGCTGAGTCTCGTCCAGTGCGTATGGGTTGGTGATGCCAAGCTCTGGCTTGGTGGACATCAAGTACACAGCTGCGTCAGCGATGTAGATTGGTGCGTCATAAGCGGTGATTTTGCCAGCGTAAGGGCTGTCAGTTTCCCAAACAACGTCCCAGCTCTCAGGGGTGCCACCAGTGACATCCTCGTTGTACTGAAGAAGGTTTGCACCGCGGCCGATTGGAACACCGTAAGGCTTGCCGTTTACAACGTCATAAATCTGACCCTTCATACCTTCAGCGATTTCATCGCTGAAGTTAGGGATTAGATCCATGTTTAGTGGCGCAACGTCTCCACCGACGATTAGGCGAAGAGCTGCGTCACCTGATGCTGAGACGATGTCATATTCGCCTGTTCGCATAAGGGTAACCATTTCATCGCTTGTACCTGCAACGCGGGAGTTAACAACACAACCGGTCTCAGCAGTGAATGGGTCAACCCACTTTGGGTCAACGAAACCGGACCAGTTGACGATGTTCAGTTCACCCTCGAAAGCACCGAGTTCGGTTTTCATCGGGACGTCTGGAACCGTAAGGGTCAGTTCGCCGCTTGTTGTTGCACAACCAGATAGCACAAGTGCGCTAGCTGCTAGTAGTGCAGGAAGAGCTAGTTTGCTTCTTCTCATTTTTTTCCTCTCATTAATTGTTTGGAATCTTGGCGACGTGTTCCTTACGGAATGAGGCCAATA
>WLHO01000013.1 GCA_009702645.1 Actinomycetota bacterium
CTTGATAAGTTAGCGCACGATTACATAATTTCACAGGGCGCTTACCCCTCTACTCTTGGCTACCGAGGTTTTCCCAAGTCCTGCTGCACCTCGTTGAACGAGGTTATTTGCCACGGAATTCCAGACGACACCATCTTGCAAGAAGGCGACATTTTGAATGTTGACATCACAGCCTATAAAGATGGATTCCACGGCGATAGCAACGCTACTTTTTTGGTCGGCGATGTCAGTCAAGAGATTGTTGACCTGGTGGATAGAACCAGAGAAGCACTTGATCGAGCAATTGCTGTTGTGATGCCAGGAAGGCCGATCAACGTAATTGGCCGAACCATCGAGTCCTATGCCAAGAGGTTCAACTACGGTGTCGTCAGAGATTTCACAGGCCACGGTATTGGTGAGGCCTTCCATTCCGGTCTAGTCATTCCTCACTTTGATGCTGCGCCAAATTACTCAAACACCATGGAAGTAGGCATGGTCTTCACAATTGAACCGATGCTAACTCTTGGTACCCACGAGTGGGATATCTGGAGTGACAACTGGACTGTGACAACTAAAGATAAATCAATTACTGCCCAGTTTGAACACACCCTGGTGGTGACCGAGTCGGGGGCGCAAGTGCTAACCCTGCCCTAGACTGACATTTCTATGAGCAAAGCAATTGGAATCGACATCGGTGGAACCGGCATTAAAGGTGCACTAGTTAACACCAAAAAAGGTCAACTGGTCGGCGAGCGAATTCGTTTCGATACTCCCGACGGCGCTACCCCAGAAGAAGTGATTGCAAAAGTCGCCGAGATTGTTCAGCAGCTGGATACAGACAAAGACACCCCAATCGGTATTTGCTTCCCAGCCATCATCAAAGATGGTGTCACTCTTTCAGCCGCGAACGTTTCAAAAGATTGGGTTGGGCTCAAAGCCGAGAAGCTTTTTTCAAAAGCCCTCGATCGCAAAGTTGTTTTGCTCAACGATGCCGATGCAGCCGGTGTTGCCGAAATTAAATACGGCGCAGGTCAGGAGCGAAAAGGCCTGGTGCTGATGGTCACCCTGGGAACTGGTATCGGAACCGCTTTGTTTATGAACGGAAAGCTCATTCCAAATAGCGAGCTTGGCCATCTTGAGATTGACGGGGTTGACTACGAGAGCATGGCTTCTTACTCTGCCAAAGAGCGCGAAGGTTTGAGTTTTGCGGATTGGGCCAAACGCCTCACCAAGTATTTCGCAGCCATAGATCGGCTACTAAGCCCCGATTTGATTATTGTTGGCGGCGGTATCTCCAAGCAGCACCAGGAGTTCTTGCCTCTGGTCGAATCAAAAGGGAAACTTGTTCCAGCAGAATCAAAGAACAACGCTGGAATCATCGGTGCTGCATTTATCGCGCGGAAACGGCTAAAGCCGGAGTAAGTGGATGGGCCGGCTATTACGCCGGGTTTTGTCCTTCTTTCGAAGTGACGGTCATCTATCTAGGGCACTGATTGCCCAGTGCCTCGAGCGACCTACCCGTGAGCTCGAGCGAGCAGCCCTCAAGCGCCCACTGTTTGGTCTTGCTCCAAATGAGGTTTACCTAGCCGATCTGATCACTCAGTTCGCTGGTGGTCTCTTACACCACCGTTTCACCCTTACCGATTTCTCGGCGGTTTGCTTTCTGTTGCACTTTTCTCTCGGGTTACCCCGGGTGGGCGTTACCCACCATTTTGCTCTTTGGAGCCCGGACGTTCCTCGTCAGTAAACTGCCGCGACCGCCTTGCCGACCCATCCAGCGATAAGTCTAGCTGTGGCACTCAAGAAGATAAATGGGCGGTGGAGTTTGAGCAGACCACCTCTGCTGCCTCATGGCCCCAGTAACGGGCAATCGAAATTGAAGCAGGTCCAATGTTGATGCGCCAGAAACCGGCGATCGATGAATCGTTGGCAAGTCTTAGCAGTGCCCGAATAGGCATCACGTGAGCTACCACCACAACTGTCTGCCCCGAGTACTGCTCGAGTATCGAATCAAACGCCCGTCTAACTCGAGCATCGAAATCCTTCAAGGACTCTCCTCCCGGAGGGGCCACCTCAAAAGATCCACGCCAAGCGTTGTACTCTTCCTCGAAGGCAGCAATCATTTCCTCGTTAGTAAGGCCATCCCACTCACCAAAACCAATCTCAGCCAAATCAGCATTTGAAACCATTGGAATACCTACCCGATTAGCTATTGCCTGCGCCGTTTGCTGGGCTCTGGCAATCGGTGAGTGAACCACGGCAGTCGGTGCACTCAGGTATGCAAAATTTCCTGAGTTCCCGAGTTTGGCTAGTTCCTCAGCAACTTGCCGAGCATCTTGTTTTCCAAGCTCAGATAGGTCGGGGTTTTCTCCGTCACCACCTGAGATCTTTCTGGATTCAGTCAAAGCGGTTCTTCCGTGGCGAACCAAAATCAGAGTCGTGGCTTCTGGGGTGTTTGGACGTGGCGCTCTAATCGAAGATGGCTCACCGCTGTTGAATTCAACCGCTGAGGCAATTGGATCGCCCGCGTAATCCATAGCTTTGTTGGCAAGGGCATCAGCTAGGCCATTTTGCTCCCTGGGAATCCAAACAAACTCAACATTCTTGGTGGCAATTAGCTTTTGTACTCTTGCCCCCAAAGCCATCATGTCTGGGTGCTTGATTTTCCATCGCCCTGACATTTGCTCAACAACCAGCTTGGAGTCCATTCTGACCAATATGTTTGCTGCGGGGTCAATCTCAAATGCAGCTTCCAGCCCCAAGACCACAGCGGTGTATTCAGCAACGTTGTTAGTTGCGATTCCAACCGGTTCCGATATTTCCCTGAGTACTTTTCCTGTTTCAGCGTCAATTACGACGGCGCCGGCTCCAGCAATTCCTGGATTTCCGCGCGAGCCACCGTCGGCTTCAATAACTAGTTTCATGATCGCACCAGGTATGCCTGACAGTTTGGGCACTCAGATATCTCATCGGCTGGAAGCGCAACAATTTCCTCCAAGTTAGTTGCCGTGATTGAAATGCGACAAGCCCCACATTCCCGGCCAGTTAGCCTACCTACCGCAACTGCTCGGTCGGCCTTTTTCTGATAAGCCACTGCAAGTTCTGGATCGATAAGACCAACCAAAGCCTCTCGTTTGGCAGTTAGTTCGGCGCGCTGTGAGTCTAGAGTGGAAGCATTAGAGGATAAAGCTGACCGCAGTGAATTGAGTTCAGATTCGGCTTCCGATTTTGCTTTTTCCGCAGCAATCAGTTCAGCTCTTACCTTATCTAGCTCGTCCATGATGCCTAGCTCGGTATCCTCGAGTTCGCTCTTTCTTTTCGCCAAGGTAGTTAGTTCATGTTCTATGCCTTGGGCATCCTTTGAAGAAGAGGTGGTTGATAGACGCTGGTTATCTTTAGTGATTCTGTTTTCAACTAATTCAAGATCGTTTTCGGAACGCTTTAGCTCTAGCTCTAAATCTCCAACCTTGTTTCGGGCATCGATTAGCTGGTCTGAAAGGGCTAGTGCTTTCTCGCTTGCGATTTGAATATCAGTAGCGGCAAGGAGCTTTGTTTTGTCACTTGCGTTTTTGACAAGGTTTAGGTCCAGCTCAACAAGTTCCAACAGGCGCTTTTGATCCTGCAGGTTAGCCTTCACTGTTGCTCTTTCCTGAAACTGTCATTGTCCACGGGTCTGTCGATACTTGGCTTACTGCAAAGCTAACCTGAGGCAACGCATCGGCAAGAACTTTCCTAGTTGGCTCAAGCCATAGGCTCTCTGCTACAAAGTGTGAAACATCAATCAGTGCAAGAGGCGTAGTTGGGTCCGATACCGCATCAAGTGTCACATGGTGCCTTAAATCACTGGTGACTAGAACTTGCGCTCCGCTAGCTGCAGCAGCCGGGATAAAGCTATCGCCCGCTCCCCCGAGTACAGCGATTGTGTCAACCATCAAGTTGAGATCTCCCGCCACACGAATTGGAGCATTCGTTGCAGGCAGTTGCGAGGCAACAAATTCTGCAAATTCTGATAGCTTCTGAGGAGTTTTTAGTTTTCCAATACGCCCGTGACCAATTCCAGCCCCTGTTGCAACCAATGGAGTACTGTCTACAAGACCAAGAGCACCGGCAAGAACATCCGACACCCCGCCAATTACGATGTCGGCATTGGTGTGCGCCGAGTACAACGCAATAGAGTTTTTGATCGCGAATGAAACAAGTTCACCCTTTAGTTGCTGTTCTGCCAGCAAGTTAACACCCTTTAGCAGAAGCGGGTGATGGGAAACCACTAGCTCGCAGCCCATTGTTTTGGCTTCGGCTAGAACCTCGCGGGTCACATCTACGCAGAGTAAAACCTTGGTGATTTGTTGGTTTGCGCTACCGGTCGTCAGACCTGGCCGATCCCACTCTTCGGCCCCAGAAATAGGCCAGAGCGACTCGAAAGTGGTCAGTAGTTGCGACAGCGGTAGCGACATCGGTTTACTGGGCAGCGTCAAGGAATTCCTTGAGCTCCTGGCGTCTTTGATCTAATTCGGCGAGGTTTCTTTCCTGCTTTTTGATTCTTGGGATTCCAAAAATCACTGGGAACAAAGCGGCCAAACCAAATGCCATTGCGATGCCGATGTTGGATCCGGCAATCTCAAAAATATCCGGAGTGAAATCTCCCAGGTAGCCGCTCCAGCTTGATAGCTGCGGACCACCGTTTAGGTATCCAAACCCAAGGGCCACGGCTAGTAAGAAACCAAAAGTGTTCGCTATGTTAAAGCGGCCATAGAAACCGTACTCGCGAGTCAGTGATACCTCGTGGTAGCCACGGGTTCGAATTAGAGCGTCGGAGATAAACACCCCTGCCCAGGCGGCAGCCACTACCGCTGCTAGAAGCACCAATTCAAGAACCGACTCGTGCAGGGTTGATACGGCAACCAGCAAGCTTGGCACCAAGACAGCGGTAAGAACAAGCACTGCCCCAATTAGTGCCGCTAGCCAGCCTGGCATTCTCGCAATGCCGAAAAGATTTCCTGAAAGCGAGTACAGGGAGGCGATCACTAGATAAAGAAGTGATAATCCAACTGCAACTACGAAGATAACGAATACCCACACTGGCGCAGAAGCAGCCACAGTTGCCAAGACTTCACTTGTAAACGAAGTGCCTAATGTATCCCCCGCCATGAACAGCCACAGCAGTCCCAGTACACCGGTTAGCAGCGGAAGGAAAAGAGTTGATACAAAACTCAAGAAGAACACCTTTGATCCAGGTGTATCGGCCGGCAACTTTCTGGCAAAATCTCCGGCAAAAGATAGCACGGCAAAACCAAACAAGGCCAAGGCAAAAAGTCCTAAATCAATTAGCGATGGGCCGGCGATGGCCTCGCCCTGAGCTAGGTCTTGAAGTGAGTAGGTACTTGCCACAAAGTACACAAATGTTCCAAGGCCAATAATTGTTGCAACAGCAGTGACCTGCTGAAAGCGCAGCACTACTTGTCCTCCAACTGCGGCAATGATTGAACCGGCTAGAACCAATGGAATAAGAACAAAAAGTGAAGAAGTGAACTCGGCTGGGAAAACTAACCTCTCAGCTACTGAAGCAAACCAGGGCTGGTTGAAAATCAGCGGTGATATCACTCTGGAAGCGAAATACACAAACGCCGCGGCCCAGAACAGCTTCGCAACCAGCATCAATATTGCCGGTAAGGAGTTGCCCCAAACTCCAAAGGCCGCTCGAGAAACTATCGTGAGAGAACTAGACGCGCGAACAGCGGCCATTGATCCAACGGAGGCAAGAAGTGAAGTTGCAAATAGCACTGTGGAGAGCAAGATAACTGACTGAGCCAACGAAGCTCCAGAGTCTTTGATGATTGCTGCAGCAACTAGAGCTAGCGGCGTAGCGGCAACAGCAAGCCACGACCAGCTCAATGCAAATCCTGTTTGTGTAGGACCAACTTCCTCATCAGAAGAAGTATCTTCGGTCTCCCAATCACGCTCTGGTTCAGTTTCATTTGCTGCTACGGCAACTGAGGAAGCAACTGGTTCAGGTTCGATGACTTGCTCTGGCGCATCAACTATTGGCTGCTCGAACACTTGCTCCGGAGCGGAAGAAGTTTGAGCAACTGAGGCTTGCAAACTCTCTGGTTCGGTGGCTACTTCTGCATAGCTGGCATTCAATGCAGCCACGATATCTTCAATTCGCTCAGGTGCTGCAGACGGGTTCGCATACGAAGGAACTGAATCAACCTGCGGTTCAACAGGAATCGTTGCTGGTGCGGGAGTGTTCTCGGTGAAAACTGGAGAAGAAACCGGTGGGGTGCTCGCTACTGGATCTTGAAAGATGTTTGGCTCAACCGGAGCAGGTGCAGTAGCTGCGTGCATTTGGGCTTCTAATTGCCACTTGGACAATTCCAGCGCGTCTTCCTGACGGAGCCTGGACTGCTCTTCGATTAATGCCATGGCCGCTACCAAACCTTCTGGCTGCAGCTGCAGTTCGGCAATTTTTGCGTTCAGCTCAGCATCAGGCATAGCCTTCGGGGCTGGGGGGTTCGGTTGAAACATAGCCAAATCCTATCCCCGCTAATGCAAATGGTCGCTATCTGTGGGCCCTACCGGGCTCGAACCGATGACATCCACGGTGTAAACGTGGCGCTCTACCAACTGAGCTAAAGGCCCTCAAACATGCGCCATAAGGCAACTAGAAAACTCTACTACAAAGCCGCCAGAGCCTCGTGGTAGCTTGCAAGATCACGGGCTTCGCCTGGTCCATTTACAAACTTGGCACGAACCACTCCATCGGTATCGATAAGGAATGTGCCGCGAATAGCAAAGCCCAAATCATCCTTGAAAACGCCGTACTTTTGTGCCACGCCACCGTGCGGCCAGAAATCTGCCAGTACCTGGAACTTGTAGCCCTCTTTTTCGGCAAAAAGCTTCTGGGTGTACTTGGAGTCAACTGAGATAGCCATAAGCTCCACGTCTTTGGACTCAAAGGCAGCAAAGTTATCGCGCAGCTCACACAGCTCACCGGTGCAGGTACCCGAGAACGATAGCGGGTAGAAAACCAGTACAACTGGCTTCTTTCCAGCAAATGACGAGAGCTTTATGGACTCTCCGTGTTGGTTGATGAGCTCAAAATCTGGTGCTTTGTCGCCGATTTCTACTGACATGACTCTCCTAAAGGGTTAGTGCTTCCAAGAGTACTTACTTACCCGTCCAAAGCCCAAATGGGGCCCCTCCCAAAATGAGTAAACTTCTAGGAGCCTAAACAAATAGGCCTCCCTGGCAAGATCACAAAACTGAAGCTTGCCGCCTTTTTTGACGAAAGGACCCGCGTTGTCCATTAACAACAATGACGCCTACGCAGTCTCAAACCCAGACATCGACCCTCAAGAAACTTCAGAGTGGTTAGAGTCGCTAGACCAAGCTGCCAAAACTCATGGCCGCGGTCGGGCACGCGAGATCATGCTCAATCTTCTAAGAAGATCACACGAGCTTCAGCTAAACGTTCCTCTTGTTCCGACAACCGACTACATCAACACAATTGCTCCCGAAGACGAGCCAGCCTTTCCTGGAGATGAGCAAATTGAGCGAACCTATCGTGCATGGATGCGATGGAATGCGGCCATGCTCGTGCACCGAGCTCAGCGTCCGGGAATTGCTGTTGGTGGACACATTTCGACTTTTGCTTCCTCTGCCTCTTTATATGAAGTTGGTTTCAACCATTTCTTCAAGGGCCAAGACCATCCATCGGGTGGAGACCAAATCTTTATTCAGGGTCACGCCTCCCCCGGTCCTTACGCTCGCGCATTTCTAGAGGGACGACTGAGCGAAGATCAGCTAAACGGTTTCCGTCAGGAAAGATCTCACGCCGGCGGCGGATTGTCCTCCTACCCGCACCCAAGACTTATGCCGGAGTTCTGGCAGTTCCCAACCGTGTCGATGGGACTGGGACCGATCAACGCCATCTACCAAGCACAGCTGAACCGTTACGTCCATAACCGCGGCTTCCGCGACACCTCTGAGCAGCACGTTTGGGCGTTCCTGGGTGATGGTGAGCTAGACGAAGTCGAAAGCCGTGGAGCGCTTCAGTTGGCAGCCAACGATGGCCTGGATAACTTGACCTTTGTCGTGAACGCCAACCTGCAGCGCCTAGATGGTCCAGTAAGAGGTAACGGCAAGATCATCCAGGAACTGGAGTCATTCTTTAGAGGAGCTGGCTGGAACGTAATCAAAGTTATTTGGGGACGCGAGTGGGATCCACTGCTTTCCAAGGATCACGATGGCGCACTTGTAGATTTAATGAACAGAACACCTGATGGTGACTACCAAACCTACAAAACCGAATCTGGCGCGTTCGTGCGCGAAAACTTCTTTGGACGCGATCCAAGAACTCTAGAGATGGTCTCGTCAATGACCGATGACCAACTTTGGGGCCTTCGTCGTGGCGGACACGACTATAAGAAGGTCTACGCCGCTTACAAGGCTGCAACCGAGCAAAAGGGCAAGCCAACGGTCATTATCGCCAAGACCATCAAGGGTTATGGATTGGGTAAGACCTTCGAAGGTCGAAACGCCACTCACCAGATGAAGAAGATGACACTTGCGGATCTGAAGCAATTCCGAGACGAAATGCGAGTGCCAATTAGCGATGCTGAATTAGAGCGCGATCCGTACCAGCCTCCTTACTACCACCCAGGAGAATCCGCTCCCGAAATCCAGTACATGCATGCTCGCCGTAAAGAACTCGGTGGCTACCTTCCAGAACGCAGAAGCAAGTATGTGAATTTCAACCTGCCGGATGCATCTACCTACGAGATAGCAAAGGGGGGATCTGGAACTCAGGAAGTTGCAACCACGATGGCATTCGTTCGACTGCTAAAGGATCTTCTTCGCTCTCCTGAGCTTGGTCCAAGACTGGTCCCAATCATTCCTGACGAAGCAAGAACTTTTGGAATGGATGCATTTTTCCCAACTGCAAAGATCTACAACCCGAACGGACAGCACTACCTCTCGGTTGATAGAGACTTGTTGCTCAACTACAAGGAATCAGAAGCTGGTCAGATTCTTCACACTGGAATCAACGAGGCTGGATCTCTTGCAGCATTCACTGCAGTTGGATCAAGCTACTCAACCCAAGGTCAGCCGCTTATTCCGATTTACGTTTTCTATTCCATGTTTGGCTTCCAACGAACAGCAGATGCAATTTGGGCTGCTACCGATCAGATGACACGTGGTTTCATGATTGGAGCAACCGCAGGTCGCACCACACTCACAGGAGAAGGTCTTCAGCACGCTGATGGACACTCTCCGCTTCTTGCATCCACCAACACTGGTGTAATCAGCTACGACCCGGCTTACGGATACGAGATCGGTCACATCATGCGCGCAGGACTTGAGCGAATGTATGGCGGTACTAATCCAGATCCAAACGTTGTTTACTACATCACTGTTTACAACGAGCCATACGTTCAGCCAGCTGAACCTGAAAACCTTGATGTCGAAGGTCTGCTAAAGGGTATTCACCGAGTAAGTGAGAACTTCTCCGGTGGACGAAAAGTACAGCTACTTGCATCTGGTGTTGCTCTGCCTTGGGCGTTCGAAGCTCAAGCTCTGTTGCAAAATGACTGGGGCGTTTCTGCAGATATTTGGTCAGTAACAAGCTGGACAGAACTTCGCCGCGATGGACTGGCTAAGGACCGCGAGAAGTTCTTGAACCCCAACTCACCCGTTGAGGCAAGCTACATAACCAAGAAGCTCTCCGGGCTATCGGGTCCATTCCTAGGGGTAAGTGACTACATGCACGCCGTGCCTGACCAGATCAGGGCTTGGGTTCCAGGAGACTACGCGACCTTAGGCGCTGATGGTTTCGGATTCTCAGACACCAGACCTGCCGCACGTCGCGAATTCAAGATTGATGGGCCATCGATTGCAGTTCGCGCTTTGCAGCAGCTGGTAGAGCGTGGCGAGCTAGATCACTCAGTGCTTCAGATGGCAATTGATCGTTATCAGTTGCACGATGTTCGTGCAGGAACAAGCGGAACTGCTGGTGGCGAAGCCTAAGGACGAAACGCTCGAGTGGTTGCACTCCATAGCTGGAGAATTAGCAACCACCACGCTGGCTCGTCTGGACCAAACTCTTCCCTGGTATCGAGAGATGCCTGCATCTAGAAGATCCGCTGTTGGTCTTGTCGCGCAAGCTGGAATTACTTCTTTTCTTTCGTGGTACGAGAATCCAAACTCCCAACCTTGGGTTGCAGCCGATGTGTTTTCAACTGCACCTCGTGAATTGCTTCGGTCAATTTCTCTACAAGAGACTCTCCAGCTGATTCGAGTTGTCGTGCAGGTGGTTGAGGATCGAGTAATTGAAGAGCATAGCGAGCTACGCGAAGCTGTCCTTTTGTACTCGCGCGAAATTGCCTTTAGTGCAGCCGATGTTTACGCAAAAGCAGCGGAGGCTCGAGGACTTTGGGACGCCAGACTCGAGGCACTTGTTGTCGACACTATCTTGAGCGGTGAAAGCGAAGAAGAGCTCTCTTCTCGAATTTCAGCCCTGGGTTGGAAAGCTCGCGGAGCCGTTACGGTGATGATTGGTGGCTTCGATGAGGCCACCGACATTGATGGCCTCAGACGCACTGCCCGCAGACACTCGTCAGATGTTTTGGTAGGCATTCATGGTGACCGATTGATTGTTGTAGTCGGAACAATTCCGGATGACAAAGACCCTGCCGCTGCCACCCCATCGCTATTTTCTCTGTGCTCCTTGTTCCTCGCTAGTTTCGGGCCAGGCGCTGTGGTGGTGGGAACAGAAGTTCCATCAATCAGCGAAGCAAACCTATCCGCCAAATCGGCCCTAGCTGGTATCTCTGTAGTTGGAGCTTGGGCAAAAGCTCCAAGACCAATTTCTGCCGATGATTTACTCGCCGAAAGAGCACTGGCCGGGGACATGCTTGCCAAAAACACTTTGCTGAACAAGATCTACAGACCGCTTGCAAAAAATTCTCCCGATCTATTGGAAACCCTTGTGGCGTACCTCGAATCGGGTCGCTCACTTGAAGTCACAGCTAGGGAGCTTTTTGTTCACAGCAATACCGTTCGGTACCGCCTCAAGCGCATTGCAGAACTAATTGGCTGGGATGCCACCGGTGCCAGGGAGTCCTTTGTCCTTCAGGTTGCCACCGTCCTTGGCGCAATGATTGAGCACGAGCAGGGCACCAGTAAGCGGTGGAAATGATTTGTATCGCCGCTCCAGGCCAAGGATCACAAGCGCCAGGCTTTCTAGAACCATGGCTAGAAATTCCAATATTCAAAGACAGCATTGAACAATCTGCGAAAGCCTGCGAGCTTGACTTGATCCAATTTGGTACCGTGGCCGATGCCGAAACTATCAGAGACACCAAAATTGCTCAGCCGCTAATTGTTGCAGCAGGCATCGCAAGCTTTGAAGTCCTGAAAGACAAATTTGGTGATTCACTAAAGGTTTCTGGAACCGCAGGTCATTCAGTTGGTGAAGTTACCGCAGCCTATGTATCTGGAATCTTCGATAGCCAAACCGCTCTCAAGTTTGTTCGACGTCGGGGAATTGAAATGGCTGATGCAGCCGCACTTTCGCCAAGTAGCATGGCGGCCGTTGTTGGAGGAGAGAGTGACCAAGTTCTTGCTCACCTAGATTCTGCTGGACTGTACGCTGCAAACTACAACGGCGCAGGACAAGTTGTCGCTGCAGGGTCGAAAGAAGCAATTGCCTCACTGGTAGCTTCTCCCCCAGCTGGCAGCCGTGTTGTAGCTTTGCAGGTGGCCGGCGCATTCCACACTTCCTTTATGGAGCCAGCAAGACCAGCCTTGAAACAGTTTGCAACTGGATTGAGTGTGAAGGACCCAGCGATTTCTATCTGGAGCAACAGCAACGGTCAACTGGTTGAATCAGGAAGTGCATTTC
>WLHO01000014.1 GCA_009702645.1 Actinomycetota bacterium
GATGGCTTCGGCCTATCAGACTCTAGCCAATGAGGGCGTAAGGCTAAATCCGATACTGGTTGCCGGCTGCCAGGATGCCGATGGCAATCTAACTGCTATTCCAAAATCAAATCCGACTCAAGTGGTATCTCCAAGCACCGCCAATGATGTTATGTACATGATGGAAAAAATCGTTGAGCAGGGTGGAATCGGCCAGGCAACAGCAGTTGCCGGATATCGCTCAGCTGGTAAAACTGGAACTGCCGAGATCAAAGAAGGCAGTGGTTACGGCCAGTACTACGCAGCTTCCTTTTATGGAATGGCTCCGGTAGATAACCCGAAGTACGCGATGGGGGTAATGATCTACAAACCAAAGAAGGTTTGGACTAACTCCATGGCAGCTGCTGCTGGATATCAAAAGATTCTTTCGCAGGTTTTGCTAGCTAATCGTGTACCACCATCTACTGGCACATCTCCGGATCTACCGACCGATTGGAAATAGATGGTCGAGCAATCCATCCCTCCAATTCTTCGACCGGATCATCCCAATCAGGTGCGCCTGAGCGCCCTTGCAAACGAGCTAGGGGTTGAATTTACCGCCGGCACAGAAGATGTAGTCCTTACTGGTGTTTCTATGAATACATCCGATGTACGCAAGGGTGACATCTTTTTTGCAATGCCGGGCCTAAAAACTCACGGAGCAAAATTTGCGTCTCAAGCAATAGCCGAAGGTGCGGTTGCTATTGCTACAGACACCGAAGGACTAGGTATTTTGGGCTCTGTTGTTGTACCCGTGATTACTGTCGAGAATCCTCGACGACGTCTTGGGCAAGCAGCAAGGTTTGTTTATGGCAATTCGGCAGATCAAATGCCGTTGATGTATGGAGTCACCGGCACCAACGGTAAAACTTCGACAGTGCACTTTTTATCTGCAATTTTTAGGCAGATTGGGGCTGTACCAGGCATGAGCTCAAGTGTGGAGCGTCACATCGCCGATGACATCATCATCTCAAGGCTTACTTCTCCAGAGGCACCCGAATCCCATGCTTTGATTGCTCGAATGCGTGAGCACAACGTGACCGACGTTGGCTGGGAAGTATCAGCACAAGCCCTAAGGCAGCACCGAGTTGACGGAATTTACTTCGACGTAGTTGCCTTTACAAACCTGAGCCACGATCACTTTGATGAATTCGACAGCTACGAGCAGTACCTAGCCTCGAAGATGCCGCTGTTTCACAAAACCCGTGCCGGTAAGGGAGTCGTATGTTTAGACACCGAGTACGGCCAGACCTTTTTGGAAGCCAGTGAAATTCCTTGCGTCACTATCACGCTCAGAGAAGATGTTCAGTCGGACTGGAAAGTTAAAGTCACCGACGAGGGCGTAGGCCTTACGGCTTTTGATCTAACAGGCCCTAACGGCGAAAAGATTTCAACTTCAGTTCCAATTATTGGCGACTACATGGCATCGAACGCCGGTGTTGCAATTTTGATGGCGATTCAAGCAGGTCACGACTGGAAGAAACTCGCCGCTGATCTGAAAGATGGAATCAAAGCACCGATCGCCGGTCGCGGTGACAACGTTGCACCCGCTGGTGCACCAAGTGTTTATGTGGATTTTGGTCACACACCAGACTCAATCGAAATGACGATCAAGGCCGCTCGTAAAGTCACTTCCGGCAAGCTGGTTGTCGTTGTCGGTCTCGATGGAGATCGCGACAAGATCAAACGCCCAATGATCGGTGCTATTTGTGCTCGCCTAAGCGATGCGATGATCGTAACCGATCACAATCCAAGGTTTGAAGACCCGGCAATCATCCGACAGATGATTTACGACGGTGCAATAGCCGAGCGACCAGATCATGACATTAGAAACCTTGAAGGACCAGAGCGAGCAATCCGAATTGCTGTTTCTATGGTCACAGCCGGTGACACCATTATTTGGTTCGGACCAGGACATCAGGAACACCGCGACATCATGGGAGTGCGGACCAAGTACTCCGGTCGCGCACAAGCCAAAGCTGCATTAGCCGAAGCTGGTTGGAAATGATCACCGTAAGTGCAAATCAACTGGCATCTATTTTGAGTGCTCAGCTAGTTGGAGACGGTGGCGTTAGCGTCACTGGAAGCGCGGAAACTGATTCACGTTTGGTTTCTGCCGGGAGTATCTTTTTTGCCAAACCTGGAGAACAAGCCGACGGACACGACTTCGTTGAGGATGCTAAATCACTCGGTGCGGTGGTCGCTGTTGTAGAACACCCGGTGGATGTTGACATTGTTCAGCTGGTTGTTGCCAACACCGTTGATGCACTAGGTGCGCTAGCGGCCTGGTTAATCGGTGAGCTTAAATCAAGCGGCAAGCTAAAGGTCGTTGGCATCACTGGATCAAATGGTAAGACCACGACAAAGAACATGCTTCGCGCAATTTTGTCTCAAGTGGGAAACACCATCGCGCCGATAGAGTCGTTCAACAACAAGGTAGGCGCTCCAATCTCAATTCTGAGAGCTGACCTAACCACCGATTTTCTAGTGGTAGAGATGGGTGCCGAAGGCCTTGGCAGTATTGCGTATCTTGCGAAAATGACAAAACCTGATGTTGCAGTGATCTTGAAAGTTGGAATGGCCCACGCCGGTGAATTCGGTGGCATAGAAACAACAGCCAAGATCAAAGGCGAGTTAGCAGAGGCCGTTGGCCAAGGCTCGACACTGGTATTGAACGCCGACGATGGCATGGTTGCGGCGATGAAAGATAGAACTAAAGCAACTGTGCACTGGTTTGGAACATCCTCGGACGCGCAGTACTGGGCCTCGGATATTTCTTTGTCGAAAAGTGGCACATCATTTGTGTTGCATTGGCCTGATGGTGAGCAATCAAAGGTTCAGCTTTCCATTTTGGGCGAGCACCACATTATGAATGCACTTGCAGCTGCGAGTGTATCGAGCCTGCTTGGAGCCAGTAAGACACAGATTGTCGGTGCACTTGAAGCAATGGAGCTTGCAGAGCGTTGGAGGATGCAGCGATTTGTTCGCCCAGATGGTGTGACCATAATCAACGATTCCTATAACGCGAGCCCTGATTCGATGAAGGCTGCCCTCCAGACTCTTGCCCAGCTCGGGCGCATGGGATCAAGGACCATCGCGGTCTTAGGTGAAATGGCGGAGCTTGGAGAATACTCCCGGCACGAGCATGACTCAATCGGCCGCCTGGTAGTTCGGCTCAACATCGATCAGTTGGTTGTTGTGGGGGATGGGGCAAAGCTGATTCACATGGGAGCTTCCCAGGAAGGGTCCTGGGATGGCGAATCGCAATTTTTCCCTTCAATTGCCGAGGCTTTGGAGTACCTGCGTGGGATACTCGCAGATGGCGATACCGTCCTGGTGAAATCATCCAAGTCGGCTAATTTGCGGTTTTTGGGAGATGACCTGATGGAGGTGGCTAAGTGAGAGCGTTGCTGTTAGCTGGAGCCGCTTCTATGGCCTTCACTTTGTTCCTAACACCAATCTTTATCTGGCTGTTTAGAAAGTGGAACTGGGGGCAGTTCATCCGAGACGATGGACCTGAATCTCACCACACCAAACGCGGAACCCCAACCATGGGTGGGCTGGTCATTATCTTGGCAAGCGTCACCGGTTACTTTGCAGGAAAACTCTTAAACGGCGAAACGCCATCGATTTCGGCGCTGCTGGTTATTCTTGCGATGGTCGGACTTGGGCTTGTTGGTTTTATTGACGATTTTATTAAGACTCAAAAGCAGCGCTCACTTGGACTTGGTGGCTGGGCAAAGATTGCGGGCCAGGCAGTAGTTGCTTTGGTTTTCGCAGCCTTCGCATTCGGCTCCCCAAACGCTCAGGGAGTCACTCCTGCCTCGACAAAGATTTCAGTTGTTCGTGACACCGGATTTGATTTGATGATGTTTGGAACAGTGGTCGGATCAGTTCTCGTTGTGCTTTGGATTTTCCTGCTCATTTCCGCAACTTCCAATGGTGTGAATATTGCAGATGGCTTAGACGGCCTCGCAATCGGTGCAAGCATCATGGCTATCGGTGCGTACGCCGTTATCGGTTTTTGGCAGTTCAACCAGCTTTGCGGTACAGCAGTTGAGAACCTAACTCGTTGTTATGAAGTTCGTGACCCGCTTGATCTAGCCGTTATAGCTGCCGCAATTACCGGAGCGGGAATTGGTTTCTTGTGGTGGAACACTTCTCCAGCTCAAATCATCATGGGAGATACCGGGGCAATGGGACTTGGTGGAGCACTGGCAGCTCTAGCAATTTTGTCCAGAACTGAAATCTTGCTGGTTCTCATCGGTGGGCTATTTGTTATCGTCACCGGCTCTGTTATCTTGCAGCGGGCATACTTCAAGATCACTAAAGGAAAACGAATCTTCCTAATGTCTCCTTTGCATCATCACTTTGAGTTAAAGGGCTGGGCTGAGATTACGGTTGTGGTTCGATTTTGGATTATCGCAGGCCTTTCAGTTCTAGCTGGAATTGGTCTTTTCTATCTCGAGTGGATCTATGGCTAACCAGACAAGTGATCTCCAGCAACTAAATAGTTGGAGCTCTAACTGGTCAGGCATCAAAGTGGCCGTTTTGGGCTTGGGAAAAACTGGCTTTTCTGTTGCAGACACACTAAACGAGCTTGGGTCGGAACTACTGGTTGTTGCAGAAACTGCAGATTCCGAGGTTTTAGATATTCTCGAAGTTTTAGGTGTGATCTCTGTCATCGATTCAGATCCCGCTGTGCTGCAAAAAGCCATCGCCGAGTATCAACCAGATCTACTTATTGTTTCGCCAGGTGTCGCGCCTACTAGCCCGCTTGTTTCAACTGCAATAGGTGCAGGAATACCAATTTGGACCGACATTGATCTGGCTTGGCGCCTTAGGGACAAGTTTGTTCCAAATCAGGAATGGATTTGTATCACTGGAACCAACGGTAAGACCACCACAACCGAACTAACTGAGGCGATGTTTCTTGCCGCTGATGTCAGGGCAGTTGCCTGCGGCAACATCGGCAAGCCAATTCTTGATTGCATCAGAGACCCAGCTGCCTTCGAGGTGCTGATTGTTGAACTGTCTTCCTTTCAGCTTCACTACCTTGATCGGATCGAACCATTCAGTTCAGCTGTGCTGAATGTAGCTAACGACCACCTGGATTGGCACGGCGGTTTTGCCAACTATCGACTTGCCAAAGGTCGCATGTATGAAAACACTAAAGTCGCCTGCGTTTACAACTTAGAAGATTCAACAACCGAAGCATTGGTGGAAGCTGCCGATGTTTCGGAGGGCGCCCGTGCAATTGGTTTTGGCCTTGGTACCCCTGCACGCAGCAATGTGGGATACGTTGAAGATCTTTTGGTTGACCGGGCATTTCTAGAAGAGCGTGCCGACAAGGCGCTTGAGATTGCAAGCTTCGAAGATTTGGAAAACTTTGGAGTTCTTACGCCGCACCTTTTAAGTAACATCGCCGCCGCAACAGCTCTGGCAAGAAGCTTTGGGGTTCCGCCGGCTGCCTGTCGGAAGGCATTACGCGAGTTTAAAATTTCCCCACATCGCATTCAGTTAGTGGCTGAGGTCAATGGGGTTCGTTATATCAATGACTCGAAGGCCACCAATGCTCATGCAGCGGCTGCTTCGTTGACCTCATTTGAATCGGTGGTCTGGATACTCGGGGGATTGCTTAAAGGTGTCGATATCTCTGACCTGATTGGCCAATTTGCACCTCGACTGCGTGGTGCAGTGGTAATCGGCTTGGACCGTGTTGAGATTGTTGAGGCGTTTAGAAATCTGGCACCGAGCGTGCCATTGGTGGAAATTTCGGAAGGGAATTCGGTTATGACCAAGGCGGTCGAAGCGGCTTCTACTTTGGCCAGTGATGGAGATGTTGTATTGCTGGCGCCGGCCGCGGCGTCGATGGATCAATTCCTCAACTACCAACAGCGCGGCGATTTGTTCATTGATGCAGTTCGAAACTTGACCGGGGGAGCCCAATGACTCGACTCCAATCCGGTCCTAAAGCGCCCAGAAAACTAAAGAAGGTTCGCTCTAATCCGCTGGTTAGTGCAAAAACGTGGCTGCAAGATAACTTCCGCGCTGAGTCGATTTACTTCTACCGGTTAGCCGGACTCACCGGGTTCCTAGTGGTATTTGGATTGGTGATGGTTTTATCCTCATCATCCATCGATTCTCTAGTAGCCAATAGAGACGCCTATTACATCTTCTCAAGGCAATTTCTGTATGCACTAATTGGGTTGAGCTTGATGCTGATTATTGCAAGCATGCCGCTGAACTTTATTAGAAACCGCGTTGGCCTGGTGCTGATGATTGGATTTGGTTTGCAGCTGGCAGTGCCATTCATTGGTATTTCGGTGAATGGAAACACTAACTGGCTTTCAATTGCCGGATTTACTCTTCAGCCATCCGAGTTTTTGAAGCTTGCGTTGATCATGTACATGGGATGGTTTATTTCCAACCGTGAGCTTGAAATGGATAACCCGCAACGCGTGCTTTATCCATTGCTGGCAGTGGGCGGTGCAGCAGTGCTTCTTGTGATGCTTGGGCGCGACTTGGGTACCGCAGTTATCTTTTCATTCATTATTTTCGGAACTTTATTGATGGCGGGAGCGCCTGGAAAAATACTTGGAAGAGTTGCTCTTGTGGCCATAGCGTTAGCTGCGATGGTGACTGTATCTAGCTCGTCTCGAATGGCCAGAATTACAGCATGGTTAAACCCGGGCTCTGCCTCATCCGATGCATTCAACTGGCAGTTCGAGCACGGTACCTGGGCACTTGCAGCGGGCGGGATCTTTGGGGTCGGCCTCGGTAATTCAAAGATGAAATGGTCATGGATTCCAGAAGTTGAAAACGACTTTATCTTTGCCGTTATTGGCGAAGAGTTGGGCCTAATTGGAGCCATGGTCGTTATCGGATTGTTTGCACTACTCATTGCCTCATTAATCCGAGTGATGCTTCGTTCACAAAGTACTTTTGCACGCATCACAACCCTCGGAGTTGTTATCTGGATTCTGAGCCAGTCGGCTGTGAACATTGCCGTTGTGCTCGGAGTCTTGCCGGTGCTTGGAGTACCACTCCCGCTGATTTCTGCAGGTGGATCTTCGTTGATTGCGACCCTTGCTGGAATCGGCTTGGTGTTGGCCTTTGAAAAGGACAATCACAGACAACCGGTTCGGGGAGCTAGGCGTTGACCAATTATCTTCTGGCCGGTGGTGGAACTGCGGGCCATGTCAATCCGCTGCTAACGGTTGCGGCTGCTCTAATTCAGCGTTCGCGAAGCGATAAAGTGATTGCTCTTGGAACTAAAGAAGGTCTTGAGTCAAGACTGGTTCCCGCTGCCGGTATTGAATTATTGATTATTCAGAAGCTGCCTTTTCCTAGAAGGCCGGGTATCTGGGCGTTAGTTTTTCCCTTCAAGTTTTTTTCCGCTGTTTCGACAATCAGAAAATACATTCGAGAGCACTCGATAAATATTGTGGTTGGGTTCGGCGGCTATGTGAGCGCACCTGCATATGTTGCAGCCAGGCGAGAGAAGATACCGCTTGTTATTCATGAAGCCAACGCCTTACCTGGCATCGCAAACAAGGTTGGAAACCGATTTGCAAGTGCCGCAGGTAAGACCTTTCGCTCGGCAAACATGGCTCACACCGAGTTTGTAGGAATGCCACTGAGACCATCGATTGTCGCTTTGGCAACCAAGAAGGATGCAGCTTCTGCAAGAAAACACTTTGGTCTAAGGCCTGAGCAGTTCACACTGCTTGTCACCGGCGGATCGTTGGGTGCTCGAAGTATCAACCAAACAATTGAATCCTCAAGACCGCTTTTGGCAGCTGCAGGAATTCAGGTGCTACACATTGTGGGCGGCTCAAGTGAACTAGAAGAAGTCTCGGAGACTCAGTACGCCAGAGTGCGATATTTGGACCAGATGGAGCTTGCAATCGCAGCCAGTGACTTTGCAGTTTCCAGGGCAGGGGCGGCAACGGTTTCAGAATTTTCAGCTGTTGGACTACCAGCTTTGTACATTCCATATCCGGTTGGAAATGGAGAGCAAAAGTTCAATTTGCAAGATGTTCTTGCAGCCGGAGGTGCTGTTACCATCTCTGATTCCGAGTTCACGCCCGAGTACGTCAGGTCAACTCTGATTCCGATGCTTTCTGACAGTAAAGCACTTAGCCAAATGTCCGAATCAGCAAAGCAAGCCGGCGTACTAGATGGCACGGAGCGCTTTATTTCCCTAATTGACGAGGTGCTTGCCCGAAGATGATCAAACCAGATTTCACACAGGCTGTTCCAGAAGATCTGGGGGTGGTGCACTTTATTGGCATCGGTGGTTCCGGAATGAGCGGAATCGCAAGACTTCTAATTGGGATGGGTCATCAAGTAACTGGAAGCGATCTTCGCGACACTTCAAACGTTGCTGCTCTTCGTGAACTCGGAGCGAAGATTTCAATCGGTCACGATGAGTCTCATCTTGGAAATCCAGACACAGTTGTTGTCACAAGTGCTCTTTGGCCTACAAACCCTGAGTATTTGCTTGCCAAGCAAAGAGGTATCCCGGTGATTCACCGTTCTCAGGCATTGGCGCATTTGGCATCTAGCAAACGACTAATTGCAGTTGCTGGTGCGCATGGCAAGACCACATCCACTGGCATGGTGATTACGGCCCTGATGGCCTTGGGTGCAGATCCAAGCTTCGTCAACGGTGGCGTAATCAACTCTGTCGGTCACAGCAGCTCTTCTGGAAAAGGTGAGCTTTTTGTAATCGAAGCGGACGAATCAGATGGTTCCTTTCTTCATTACGACACCGCAATTAGCTTGATCACTAACGTTGATCCTGATCACTTGGATCACTACGGAAGCATCGAAGCGTTCCATCGAGTGTTTGCAGATTTTGCAAATAAGTCCAAGGAATTTGTTGTTATCAGCTCTGATGATCACGGGGCAAAAGAAGTTGCCAAGCTCGTGACTCGCCCCATGATCAGCTTTGGTGAAGCAACCGATGCAACAGTTCGCGTGCAGAACATCAAGCCAGAGGCCAAGGTTTCTTTCGAGCTTGTTTACAAGGATCAAATTGTTAGCGCGAGATTGCTATTAGCTGGAAGGCACAACGCCCTAAACGCAGCTGGTGCCGTGGCAACCCTGGTTGGCCTGGGATTTGACTTTAAGAAATCTCTTGAAGAAGTGGCAAAGTTTGCAGGAACTGAGCGCAGATTTGAACTACACGGTGTCGAAGCTGGGGTAAGCGTCTATGACGACTTCGCTCACCACCCAACCGAAGTTGCAGCAGCGCTTGAAGGTGCCCGTGCTGTTGTTGGCTCTGGAAAGCTCATCACGGTATTTCAACCTCACTTGTATTCCAGAACCCGGTTATTCGCCAAGGAATTTGCGCAAGTGCTTGCTGCTAGCGATGAAGTAGTGCTGCTTGATATTTATGCTGCGCGCGAGGATCCTGAACCAGGAGTGACCGGAGAATTGATTTTGAATCAATTCGCTGACAAAAAGCGTATTCACTACGTTCCAAATTGGGACGATGCACCTGCTGTTGCAGCCAAGCTCGCAAGTGAGGGTGATTTCATCATGACAATGGGTTGCGGAGATGTTTATCGAATGGTGCCGCAGCTTCTTGAAGCACTGAAGGATAGCTAGGAAAGTGAAGCGCCCTGGTTCCAAAAAGCTTCCCGGAGAAAAGCTACAGCGTGCACGACTGAACACTTTAGCTAAAGCCCCGAGACGAATCACTAGGCGTGAACTTGATAATTCCTTGATGGGCCGGATGATTTCTTCTAGGCGAGCAAAGCGCTTAGTTGCCTCTTTGAGTGTTGGTTCAATTTCAATCCTCTTGGTGCTGGTTGCGGTTGCAACTTTCTCACCGGCTTTGGCAATCAAAGAAATATCTGTAACGGGAACAGATCGAATTCAGCCGGAGCTTATTTCAAAAGCGCTGCAGTCACACATCGGAACTCCGCTGCCACTTTTAAACGAACAAGAAGTTGCGAAATCGCTGTCTAGTTTCGCTCTCATAGAGTCATTTTCTGCAATCGCTCTTCCTCCAAACGGTTTGCAGGTGAAAATCTCCGAGCGACAAGCCATCAGTATTGTGAACGTAAAAGGGGAGCGCTGGCTTTTTGACCCAGCTGGTGTTCGGGTGGCTCAGGCAAGCGGTTCAGATGCACTTCCAGAGATTCTGATTAGCGAGGACCCAAGAAACTCGCAAAGGTTTAGAAATGCAATTGATGTCCTGATGGCTCTTCCTGAAGACTTGCTAGACCAGGTGGAGTTTATTGAAGCTCGATCCAAGGACGATGTCCAGATGAGCCTTCGATCTTCTAGGGACCAGAGAATCATCTGGGGTGATAGTTCCGATTCAGTTTTGAAGTCAAAGGTGCTGCAAGCGCTGATGCTGAACCATCGGAAAAGCCAGTCGGTGACCTTTGATGTTTCATCACCGAATGCCCCTGTTGTCCGATTCGACAACTTTTAGACACGCCCGTACGCGTTACGCCACAAAAGGGCTATCTAGGCCTATTTTTTTGGCGCGGAGTTCAAAAAGCCGTAGAGCTTAAGCCTAAAGCTGAGCTTGAAGGTTTGTCGTTCCGCAGTGATTTAGATAAGTCACACCGATATTTGAAGGAGCATCATGGGTCTGAACCAGAACTACCTGGCCGTTATAAAGGTCGTTGGAGTTGGTGGAGGTGGAGTCAACGCACTCAACCGCATGATTGAATCCGGTTTGCGCGGCGTTGAGTTCGTAGCGATCAACACAGATGCTCAGGCTCTTTTGATGAGCGAAGCACACGTGAAGCTTGACATTGGTAGAGACCTAACCCGCGGCCTTGGAGCTGGAGCTGACCCAGAAATTGGTAAGCGTGCAGCCGAAGATCACGAAGAGGAAATGGAAGCTGCCCTTCGCGGTTCCGACATGGTTTTTGTAACAGCAGGCGAAGGCGGAGGAACCGGTACCGGTGCTGCACCGATTGTTGCTCGTGTAGCAAAGCGCGTTGGAGCGCTAACTGTTGGTGTTGTCACCAAGCCATTTGGTTTTGAAGGCAAGCGCAGAATGCAGCAGGCCGAGCGCGGCATTGAGGCACTTCGTGCCGAGGTAGACACTTTGATTGTTGTCCCTAACCAGAGACTTTTGGAAATCGCAAACAAGTCTGTTTCCGTCGTTGAGGCCTTCAACACTGCCGATGATGTACTTCGCGCTGGTGTGCAGGGTATTACCGATCTGATTACTACCCCAGGCCTTATCAACTTGGACTTTGCAGACGTTAAATCAGTTATGCAAGGAGCAGGTTCTGCCCTTATGGGTATCGGAACAGCCAAGGGTGAAGACCGCGCAATTCGCGCTGCAGAGATGGCAGTTTCGTCTCCACTACTTGAAGCAAGCATTGATGGAGCACACGGTGTTCTGCTTCTGGTTCAGGGTGCATCTGATCTAGGACTTCATGAAATCGATGAGGCAGCAAGACTTGTCCAGGAAGCTGTTAGCCCAGAGGCAAACATCATCTACGGAACCACAATCGATGACACTCTCGGAGACGAAGTCCGCATCACAGTTATTGCGGCTGGCTTCGATGGCGGTCTGCCAAAGGCTCGTAAGAGCCCAAGAACAGTTTTTGCAGAAGTTGAACAACCACTTCCGCCAGTTGTTCCAGTTGCCGCTCCAACTGTGGAATCAATGTCCTTCTTTGACACTCCGGCTATCGAGGTTGCGCAGGAGCCGGTGCCGATGCCGGTTCAGAGTTTCGCAATGGATTACGCAGAAGATCTTGAGATTGAAATCGATCAGTCACC
>WLHO01000015.1 GCA_009702645.1 Actinomycetota bacterium
AAGAGCCCTTTCCCCCAAGCTAACCCTCGATAGGGGCTATGCGGTGGTGCGGGATAGTAACGGACACGTCCTGACTGAACCGAAGCAGGCCAGCTCAGGTCAGAAGCTAAGAATCACCCTTGCTGGGGGCGATCTTGGGGCCACAGCAGATTGAAAGTAGGCTTGATACACAATGACTGAAAACAATAAAGACGTAGCGTCTATGAGTTACGAGCAGGCACGGGACGAACTAGTGAAGGTCGTTGCTGAACTCGAGGCAGGTTCTGCCACCCTGGAATCTTCAATGCAGCTTTGGGAGCGTGGGGAGGCTTTGGCAGATAAGTGCGAGCAGTGGCTTTCTGGAGCGCGTGCCACTCTTGAAAAGGCTTCGAAGGCCAAGAAGAGTTCTGCTGAATGAGCGATGCCGCTGCACAGCGTAGAGCTAGACAAACTCTTATAAATCTTCTTTTGTCCCTGGGGGCAACTGTTGGCGTAATGGTCCTCCTAGTTTTAGCTGTTCCGCGAGATGACTCGAACCGTATTCAACCGGTCGACTATGTTGCTATCGCTAATCAGGCTTCTTCTGAGGCCCCAGGAAAACTTTTGGTTCCAACTATCCCAGTTGATTGGTACTCCAACGCCGCACGCTATCGCTCCGCGGCTCAAGATGGCGTGGCAAATTGGTACGTCGGGTTTGTAGGTCCTAACAATGAGTTTCTTGCCATGACTCAGGGTATTGATGTAAACCAAACTTGGATCCAGCTGATGCTTGAATCGAACAAGCCTTCTGGGGAAGTTCTGATTCAAGGCAAAAGCTGGAGCGTTTATGAAAGCGCTCGAGAAAACAATCCTCCGAAGTCCAAGGACTACATGATGGTTTTGGAATACGAAAACAATGCGGTTTTTGTCTATGGTGTAGCTCCCAAGGCTGTGCTCGAAGATTTGGCCTTGCAGCTAGGCGTCCTAATCGATGAAAAACAGCCTTCCGAAGCGGTAAATTAGTACCCATAGCAATTGATCTTTGGCCCTAAGAAAGGCTCGATTTTCGTGGAATACCGAATTGAACATGACACCATGGGCGAAGTTAAGGTCCCAAAGGACGCTCTTTACGCAGCCCAGACCCAAAGAGCCGTTGAGAACTTCCCTATCTCCGGCTCTACTCTCGAGCGAGCTCACATCGCCGCTTTGGCAGAAATCAAAAAGGCTGCTGCATTAGCCAATGCACAACTTGGAGTTTTGGATAAAGACCTTGCTAACGCAATTGCGAAAAGTGCCGATGAGGTAATTTCTGGATCTCTAGATCAGCACTTCCCGGTGGATGTTTACCAGACAGGATCTGGAACATCTTCAAACATGAACATGAACGAAGTGCTTGCAAGCCTTGCAACTAAGCACCTAGGCAAAGCGGTTCATCCAAACGATCACGTTAACGCCTCTCAGTCCTCTAATGACGTTTTTCCAACCTCAGTCCACTTGGCAGTGACTTCTGCGCTTATCAATGACCTGATTCCATCTCTTGACTACCTAGCCAAGAAACTAGAAGTCAAGTCCAAGGCTTGGGCAGAAGTTGTTAAGGCCGGACGCACTCACTTGATGGATGCCACCCCCGTGACCCTTGGTCAAGAGTTCGGAGGCTACGCCGCACAGATTCGCTACGGCATCGAAAGAATTCAGTCTTCAATTGCTCGAGTTGCTGAGGTGCCACTTGGTGGAACCGCTGTTGGAACTGGAATAAACACCCCGAAGGGTTTCCCACAGACCGTGATCAAACTTTTGGCTGAGCAGACCAAACTTCCAATCACCGAGGCACGCGATCACTTCGAAGCTCAAGGAGCTAGAGATGCCCTCGTTGAAGCCTCCGGTGCCTTGCGAGTTTTGGCAGTATCTCTAACCAAGATCAACAACGATTTGCGCTGGATGGGTTCAGGACCAAATGCCGGTCTTGGCGAGCTTGCGATTCCAGACCTGCAGCCAGGATCGTCGATCATGCCCGGGAAGGTAAACCCCGTTATTCCAGAAGCTGTCTTGATGGTCTGCGCACGCGTAATTGGAAACGATCAAACCGTTGCTTGGGCGGGAGCCTCAGGCAACTTCGAACTAAACGTCGCCATTCCAGTTATGGGCAACGCACTTCTGGAATCCATTCGACTGCTTGCTAATTCCTCAAAGGTATTGGCTGACAAAACAGTCGAAGGTCTTGAGGTTAATGTTGACCGCGCCAGGGCTCTTGCCGAATCCAGTCCTTCTATTGTGACTCCGTTGAACAAGGTGATCGGCTACGAGGCAGCTGCCAAGATCGCCAAGCACTCGGTAGAGAAGTCGATGACCATTCGCGAGGCAGTAATCGACTTAGGTTTTGTGGAGCGCGGTGAGGTGACCCTCGAGCAACTCGATGCTTCCCTCGATGTGCTGTCTATGACCAGACCACCAAAGTAATCGCACCTAAAAACCCCGCTATCAAATAGGGTCCCAGCGGCATTGAGCTGCCAAGTTTTATTCGCTTGACCGCTAAGAGAACAACTGCTACTAAACCTGCGATAAGAAAGCTCAGGCCGAGCGCAATGATTGGCAGTAGCGGCGAATACCACCCGAGCGCAAGCGACATAACAGCCATTAGCTTCACATCCCCCATACCCAAAAGACCCAACCGGTTGATCACAAGTGAAATTGCGAATGTGATTGCCGCAGCCAAAAAAGCCCAAAGCATATTCAAAAAGCCAGCACCCAAAACACCTGCCACGATCTGCCCAAACCAAGTGATGGGGAAGGCAGGAAGAACATATTTGTTTGGCAGCCGACGTTCAAGAATATCGGTCTTGGCTAGGGGCCAAGCCGTAAGGACCAAATAGCCAAGACCGAGTGCCGAAAACAACGAGGAGAGATTTTCAAACACCGGATCAGGGTATTGACACTTTCTCTAAGGCGAAAAAGTTATCCCCAGGTACTTACCGGTCCAATAGCTCCGTGACTAGAGCAGCGATTGCACTTCTTTCGGAGCGAGTCAATGTGATGTGAGCAAACAGTGACTGGCCTTTCAAAGTCTCAATCACTGAAGCAATTCCATCGTGCCTACCAACTCTTAAGTTATCCCGCTGAGCAACATCGTGAGTCAATATCACTCTGGAGTTTTGTCCGATGCGAGATAAAACAGTTAGCAGGACGTTCCGCTCTAGAGACTGAGCCTCGTCAACGATTACAAAGCTGTCGTGAAGAGAGCGACCACGGATGTGAGTCAGGGGAAGAACTTCCAGAAGACCTCGGTCTTGGATGTGCTCAATAACTTCTTTAGATACCAGTGCACTTAGAGTGTCAAAGATTGCCTGACCCCAGGGGTTCATCTTCTCAGCCTCAGTACCTGGCAGGTAGCCAAGCTCCTGTCCCCCAACTGCATAGAGGGGTCTAAAAACCATGATCTTTTTGTGCTGGCGCCTCTCAACTACCGCCTCCAGTGCCGCACAAAGTGCCAGCGCGGACTTACCGGTACCAGCACGACCGCCCATAGAAACGATGCCGATTTCCTGATCCAGCAGGTAATCAATAGCCAAGCGCTGCTCCGCGGATCGACCCTGAACACCGAACACCCCGCGATCGCCTCTAACTAGTTTGACTGTCTTGCCTGCGGTGACTCGACCTAGGGCGTGGCCTCGCTCGGATGAGATTACAAGACCGCTGTTAACCGGAAGATTTGCAACCTCCGGGTGGGTTATCTCCTCGTTGTCGTATAGGTCAGCCATTTGATCAGCACTAAGAGCCAGTTCACTAATTCCGCTCCAGCCCGAGTCGGTGGCAAGTTCATTGAGATACTCCTCGGCAAGCATTCCAAGGCTTGCAGCCTTTACACGCATGGGCAAATCTTTGGAAACAACTGTGACGTTAAATCCCTCGTTCGAAAGATTCATTGCTACGGACAAAATTCTTGAGTCGTTGTCGCCCAGCTGGAATCCAGTGGGCAAAACTGACTGGTCGCTGTGGTTTAGTTCAACCCGAAGTGTTCCTTTATCCCCGACCTCAATTGGGAAATCCAACCGCTGGTGCTTCTGACGGAGATCATCTAAGTGCCGAAGGGCTACTCGGGCAAAGTAACCAATTTCTGGATCATGACGTTTTTTCTCAAGCTCGTTGATCACAACGATTGGAATAACAACCTCGTGTTCGGCGAAGCGGAACATGGCCTTGGGGTCCGAGAGCAGTACCGAGGTATCTAGCACGAAGGTTCTCACCGCCTGGTCGTTCTTTACTTGGTTCTTGGCGGGGGAATTGGCTTCGGCTTTAGGCAACTAGTCCTCCATAGATTCAGGCTTAGCTTTAAGGTAAATCCTTTTGAGGCTTGGGGCTGCTAGCAACACGCCCGAATCAAGGTACGCGCTTAGGCGCCGAAGCGGCGGTGGCGCCGGGCAAATGCCCTGATGGCCCGAAGAAAGTCGACCCTTCGAAAATCTGGCCAGAGGGCTTCCTCGAAGTAAAGCTCGGAGTTGCTGGATTGCCACAACAAAAATCCGCTGAGCCTTTGCTCACCAGATGTTCTGATGATCAGATCTGGATCAGGTTGGTCGGAGGTGTAAAGGTGTTTGGCAATAAGTTCTGGGGTAAGCGAATCTGCGAGTTTTTCAAGGTCAGCGCCTTCACTGATTGAGTCCTTCACAATCGAGCGCATGGCATCTGTGATTTCCTGACGTCCGCCATAGCCGATAGCTAAATTGACCTGTGCACCCTTGGTTTCACGACTTGCGATCTCGCTTTGCTCCAAAACCTCAAGAAAACTAGGAGGTAGGGAACGTCGGTCTCCAACCAGGCGAAGTTTCCAGTTTCCCCGTCTCACCATTTCCTGGGCAAGTTCGGTCAGGATAACCAGTAAGTCCTTGAGCTCTTCGGAATCTCGCTTTTTGAGATTCTCAGTCGAGAGTAGATAAAGAGTAACAACTGGAACCTGGAGACCGTCGCACCATGAGAGGAAATCAAATATCTTCTGGGCTCCGGCTACGTGGCCGGTTTTGGCTTTAGAGCCATTTTTCTTATCGGCCCAACGTCGATTTCCATCAAGCATTACGGCAATGTGTTGGGGGATGTTGGATTTATCGAGTTGACGCTCAAGACGGTTCTCGTAAAGTCGATAAATCAGATTTCGCACTTGTTAAGGTTACCGCTGCAAAAGCAAACTAGGGTTGAATCATGACCAATAGCCCCCAGAACGATACTCCGCTGCACCTGCCCCTGTCCGAGATTTCGGGTCAGGTAGAGCCTGAGACTAAGCCAACCTGGCGCGGCTGGATTCACACTGGCATTCTGCCGCTGGCGGTCGCTGGAGGCATTGTTCTTCTCGTGCTCGCCGATGGCTTGGTTGCCAAAATTGCTTCAGCTGTTTTCTTCGCGGGCTCTGTATTGCTTTTTGGAATCAGTGCAATTTATCACCGCTTCAACTGGAGTCCGAAAGTCAAGCTCGCACTGAAGCGCTTTGACCACGCCAATATCTTTTTACTAATTGCCGGGAGCTACACCCCGATTACCTTGCTTGCCCTGCCGCAAGATAAGGGTCTGATTTTGATTGTGGCAATCTGGACGGTTGCATTACTGGGAATTGGTTTCAGAGTCTTTTGGATTGGAGCTCCACGCTGGCTCTATGTTGTGATTTACATCGCCATGGGCTGGGCTGCAGTTGTTTACCTTCCAGAATTACTAGCGGCAAACCTAGCGATGATGCTACTGATTTTGATCGGTGGTCTTCTCTACACTCTGGGTGCAGTCTTCTATGCGATGAAGCGACCAAATCCATTTCCTGGACACTTTGGTTTCCACGAGATCTTTCACACTTTCACAGTTTTGGCTTTCATGTGCCACTGGACCGCGGTACTTCTGATTTCTCTTTCCCCGGTTGCAGGATCCTTCGCCTAGGAACTAGCTAAGTGGCTTTTCGGGTGGAGTTGGCCGCTTCGCGTTGTTGATTGCCTCATTAGTTGCCTGCTCTTGATCCAGAAGTGCAGAAATCTCGGCACGGTAGCGAACTCTTCGAATCCTTCTCACTAAATCCCAGATGATCAGCAGGGACACTGCTGCCAAGCCAAAGGTGGCCAAGAAGCCAACAACTCCAGGGCTGTACCAGGTGTCATCAATGATTACTTCGCCAGGGGTGGAAGTTTCTGAGTAAATCTTGAGAAGGTTCATACTTCAAGTATGAACCAAGAAACTCGGTTAACCTTAACCAGTGAGTGAAAATCTACTGGAGCAGCGCTATGGCCTTGGGGCAAAGCGCAAAAGGGACCGAGTTTTTGCAATTTCGGTAGGGGTTTTTGCACTAGTTGCCTTTTTGGTTTGGGCCATAATTTTCACTATTGACGATGCTCAGAAGATCACCACCAGAGATGTCGGGTTTACGGTAAATGATGAGTTTTCCACCGAAGTGGTTTTTGAGGTCTCCAGAGACCCAGGGAGAGCAGTTGTCTGCGATGTGCAGGTACTAAGCCAAAGCTATGCGGTGGTTGGGTTCAAGACTGTAGCCGTCGCGGCCTCAGCCAACCGTTCAACTGTGATTTCTACCGTCGTGAACACTACAGAACTTGGCACCACGGGCTTGGTTGACAGCTGCCGTTGAAAGTAAGCTGTAAGGATTATGTCTGAATCACACGAAGCCACCTGGCTAACCCAGGAAGCCTACGACCGTCTAGCTGATGAACTTGAGTACCTGATCTCGGTTGCACGCGGCGATATAGCTAAGCGAATCCAAGAAGCACGTGAGGAAGGCGACCTCAAGGAAAACGGCGGCTACCACGCGGCCAAAGAAGAGCAGGGCAAGATTGAGTCTCGAATCAATCGCATTGAAGAGATCCTCGCGACTGCCCAAGTTGGACAAGCGCCTAAGGCTCACGGTGTTGTCGAGCAGGGGCTGGTAGTCACTGTTAATCTAAATGGTTCAGAGAAGAAGTTCTTGCTAGGTAGTGCCGAGATCAACGATGACAGCGTCGAGGTCTACAGCCCTGATTCACCAATTGGAAGTGCGATTCTTGGCAAGAAGGTTGGCGAGGAACTTGAAGTGTTTTTGCCAAATGGCAAAGCTATCTCAGTGAAGATTCTGGAAGTTGCGAACGCTTAGTCTTCGCGACGCTTTTCAAGCCTTGGTCGAAGGCCAGCTTTTTCCAAGGCCTTCACAACTTCCATTCGGTGCTCGTGACCACTGGTTTCAACCGAAAGGTTCAGCTCAACTTCACTAATCTGCAGCCCATTGCCGTGTCTGGTGTGCAGCACCTCGACAACGTTGGCATGCGCTCCCGCAATTACCTCAGCAGTTAAGGCCAGCTGTCCCGGACGGTCTGGAAGCATGACCGAGAAATTGGTGTACCGATCCGAAGCGGATAGACCGTGGCGAATTACCCTCTGCAGCAGCAGTGGGTCCATGTTTCCACCCGACAAGATAGCAACTGTTTTTCCCTTGGCTTTGGCTTTGCCGCTCATAAGGGCAGCAACTGCAACTGCTCCGGCAGGCTCAACGACCTGCTTAGAGCGCTCGAGCAGAACCAAAATAGCCTTGGCGATTTCGTCCTCTGAAACAGTCACGACTTTGTCGATATGTTGTTTGATTAACTCAAAAGGCACTCGACCCGGTTTTGCAACAGCGATTCCATCGGCGATTGTCGCGGTGGCAACTACCTCAGTAGGTTTCCCGGCCTTAATCGAACCTGGGTACGGAGCGACGTTCTCGGCTTGAACTCCGATAACGCGTATCTTCTTACCTCTTGCCTGCGCCGTTAGCTTGGCCGCCACAGCAACTCCTGCCGCCAGACCTCCGCCGCCGATGGCTACAACGATTGTTGAGACATCAGGGTGCTGCTCCATAATCTCAACGCCAACAGTTCCTTGACCCAAAACCACATCAATGTGATCAAAAGGTGGAATGAAAATGGCGCCAGTTTCTTTAGCCTGATCTTGAGCTGCCTTCAAAGCCTCAGCAAACGTTGCTCCAAACAAAACTACTTTGGCACCGTAGTTGCGAGTCGCGGCAACTTTTGGAAGCGATGCACCGAAGGGCATGTAAACGGTTGCTTTGATTCCTAGCTTCTTTGCAGCTAACGCCACACCTTGAGCGTGATTGCCGGCTGAAGCTGCAATCACTCCCATTTTCTTTTCTTCTTTGGTGAGCTTGCTCATGCGATTGAAAGCACCGCGAACTTTATAGGCTCCGGTTCGCTGAAGATTTTCGCACTTGAGCCAAACTTCCTGGCCAACTAGTTCAGAGAGGTAGTGGGAGTGAAGAACTGGCGTCTCAATGGCAACTTGCCTAACGTTAGCCAGAGCTCTTTCGAACTCGCTCAAGGCAGGAACAACTACCGGAGGTTGGCTGGTCATTTGGGGCCTTTCGAGAAAACTACCTAGCCCCCAAGTTTAGTTAGATTTGCGAGCTAGAACTTAGTCCCCATGGTGCGAATTCTCTCAACACGCTTTGGGATAGGCGGGTGGGTTGAGAACAGGCGTTCTGTGAACCCAGGCCTAATCGGGTCGTTTAGGAACATGTGAGCCATGGAGGCGCTGACTTTCTGCATGGGTTTGCCATACTCGCCCAGCTTGTTAAGCGCACTTGCCAACCCCTCTGGATACCTTGTGATCTCCACGCCAGTGGCATCGGCTAAGTACTCGCGCTGCCTAGAAACTGCAGCGCTCACGATTGGCCCAATAAGCCAAGCAATCACGCTGGCCACTACTCCAATAATCAAAAAGATTGCGCCGGCTCCATCGCGTGATTTGCTACCCCCCGCAAAGAAGGCTGCACGGATAGCAAAGTCCGCAAGAATTCCAACAGCACTAACTAGCCCAAAGACGATAGTTGAAACGCGTATGTCGTAGTTTCGGATGTGGGCAAGCTCGTGGGCCATAACTCCCTCAAGCTCGTTATCGTCCATGATCACGAGAAGTCCAGTCGTGGCGGCAACGATAGCGTGCTCTGGATCACGTCCCGAAGCAAAGGCATTAGGGGCCGGGTCGTTGATGATATAAACCTTAGGCATTGGGATTCCCTCGGCAATCGAGAGGTTCTCTACAATGCGCCACAATCTTGGGTTATCAGATTTTTGTATCTCGACGGCACCAGTCATACCGATGGCTATTTTGCCTGCCATGTAGTACTGGAAGATTGTGTAAACCAAAACAAAGCCAACAATAAACAGTGCTGATGAGCCATTGCCGGAGGCGGTTCCCCACCAGATAGATAATCCACTAAGCAAGGCAACAAAAAGCACCACGATGATTATCGTGTTGCGTTTGTTGGCAGCTATCGCTGAGTACATAGATTCAGTCTATAAAACTAGAAGCTGGCTTTAGGTGGTTCGGCGATGCTTGCGCTATCTGCCACCTCGAAGAATTCACGCTGAGGGAAACCAAGAGATTTCACAAATAGATTCTGTGGGAACTGCAACACCTTGGTGTTTAGTTCGCGGACTCCACCGTTGTAAAAGCGTCTCGAAGCCATGATCTTGTCTTCGGTGTCGCTAAGTTCTGCCTGAAGCTGAAGAAAGTTCTGGCTTGCCTGAAGGACTGGATATGCTTCTGCCACTGCGAACAGCGACTTCAATGCTCCTTGAAGCATATTCTCGGCCTGACCGGCTTGCTCAGGGTGGGCAAGCGCATCTGGGGAAACGGTGGCAGCACGTGCTTCCGTCACGGCCTCAAAAACTTGACGCTCGTGGGAGGCGTATCCCTTGACCGTCTCAATCAAATTAGGAATCAGATCAGCGCGACGCTTTAGCTGAACGGTGATATCGCTCCAAGCCTCATCAACTCGAACGTTGAGAGCTACTAGAGAGTTGTAGGTAGACCAAAGCCAAAGACCAATTAGAAGAGCCAGGCCCAAAACTACAAGTAGTGCGATTTCCACGTTTACCCCTTAGAGAGAATATGTCTACCTGAAATGCTAAGCCAGTCGATTCCCAAATGGCGGCTTTATGTGCTTCATCTCAGCAAACCCGAAGTTAGGCCCTATAAACCGCTTCATGGTGCCCCCGATGGGACTCGAACCCATACTGTGACGATTTTAAGTCGTCTGCCTCTGCCATTGGGCTACGGGGGCCGCAATCACCAGAGTCTAGTTCTTAGGTCTGGAGGCCCAGGTTTCAAAGGCTAATCGAGGTTGCTTCACAGCGTCGATTGAAACTACGTCGCGACGAAGAAGGAAGTTTGAAATCCAACCGCTGAAGACGCGAATCTTTCTTTCCCACATCGGCATAGCAAGACCGTGGTAGCCACGGTGCATGATCCAGGCTATGAAGCCAGTGACTGCAAGGTTTCGGTACTGGAAAACTCCAACACCAATTCCAAGACCAGCAACTGCTCCCATGTTCTTGTGGTGGTAATTCTTTAGTCCCTCACCGCGAAGTGCTGCGACCAAGTTCTTGGCCATAAGCTTCCCTTGACGAACAGCGTGCTGAGCATTTGGAACGCAGTAACCGCCAACACCATCGCCCGAAAGATCAGGCACTGCTGAAACGTCTCCGCAGGTCCAGGCTCCCTCAATCACACTCTCGCCATCGACTACTCGAAGTGCAGCGTTTGCTGTGATGCGGCCGCGCTCATCGGTTGGAAGATCGGTGTGCTTCACAACCGGGTTGGCCATAACTCCTGCTGTCCAAACGATTGTGTCAGCACCAAATTTCTCACCGGTGGATAGCTCAACCATGCCGTTGTCGGCAGACAGCAACTGAGTGTCTAGGTGAATCTTTGCGTTTCTGTCTTGAAGGTTCTTGATAACCCAGTGGCTAGTCTTTAGAGAAACCTCAGGCATGATGCGGCTCATCGCTTCAACCAAATGGAAGTTGATATCTTCAAACTTCAAAGTTGGGTAGTAGCGCAATAGGTAGGTTGCAAGAGATAGCATCTCGGCGAAAGCCTCAATACCTGCGAACCCTCCACCGACAACAACAAAAGTCAAAAGACGGGCGCGCTCAGGTCCTTCTGGCAGGTTTGAGGCCTTGTCGAAATTGGTCAGAATCTTGTGCCTTACCTCGATGGCTTCCTCGATGGTCTTCATTCCGATTGCAACTTCAGCAACACCTGGGATTGGGAAGGTTCGAGAAACTGCACCCGCAGTGACTACAACATGGTCGTACTCGCGATCAAAAGGCGCCAGGCCAGGAACCTCGATAGTTACCTTTTTGTTGGTGTGAGAAACATCTGTAACTCTTCCGGTAATAATCTCGGTTCTATTCAGATGCCTGCGGTGAGACACCACTGCATGCCTTGGCTCAATAGAACCAGCGGCTACCTCTGGAAGGAATGGTTGGTAAGTCATGTAAGGAAGCGGGTCAATCATTGTGACCTCTGCCTCGTTTTTCCTGAGGTACTTCTCAAGTTTTCGTGCAGTGT
>WLHO01000016.1 GCA_009702645.1 Actinomycetota bacterium
CTGAACTGCAGCGAAAAATCGATGAGGTTAACGCGACCGTTTCTAACGCCGAAGGAATCAAGAAGTTCGCCGTGATTGAAAGTGAACTAACCGAGGACTCTGGCCACCTCACTCCCTCGCTGAAGATCAAGCGTGAAGTAGTGACACGAGATTTCGCGCCAATTATCGATGAGATTTACGGTGGAGCGCCAACTACCTCTGAAGCTTTGAAGATTCAGGACTAGCCCCGCATAAACCAGCTGGTTTCCCGAAGCGCTGCCATGCAAACCTTGCGCGCAGGAGCATCTAGCCGGTCTAGGTAAACAAGTCCATCCAAGTGATCAACTTCGTGCTGGAAAACCTGGGCAAGCAAGCCTTCGGCTTGAATCTCAATAATTTCACCCGTTACCTTCTGGCCTCGAATTGAAACCTTGGAATACCTAGGGGTCTTACTCCAGATCTCGGGAAGTGAAAGACAGCCCTCGTCAAGCTCAACTAATTCGCCAGATTTTTCGAATATTTCAGGATTGATCAAATGACCGACAACACCCTCAACGTGATAGCCAAAGGCCCGAAGATTTACTCCAATTTGATTGGCAGCAACTCCTGCTCGTCCAACTATCGCAGTGGTTTGCTCTAGGTCGGCAATTAGAGATCGAATTGAGTCGGTGATCTCAAGAATTGGAACAGACGCGGTTTTTAGAACTGGGTCACCGAATAACCGGATCTCTCGTACCGCCATCTTTGGCTACAGCGGGGTGACGATGGAACCGATTACCTCGGCTGCAAGTTCGCGTGCTGCATCCCTAGTCTGCTTCTTTAGTTCGTTGAACTTGATTACAGATCCGGCAGCAAGAGCTGGGTCGTAAGGGATGCGAATCACGGAACGAACGCGAGTTCTAAAGTGCTGCTCAATCTCGTCTAGCTTGACCAAAAGTGTTGCCTGAGTTGCAGTGTTAAGTGCAACAACAGAGTTTCTAACTAGCTCTCCGTAGCCGTTTGCCTCAAGCCAAGTTAAGGTTTCAGAAGCCAGTCTTGCCTCATCTACCGAACCACCAGAAACAATAACGATTGAGTTTGCTCGCTGCAGAGTTGGTCGCATCACCGAATGCACGATACCGGTTCCACAGTCAGTGATCACTATCGAGTAGTAGCGAGCGGCCATGTCAGCAACTACGTTGTAGTCACCCTCGTTGAAAGCCTCTGAAAGCATTGGGTCTGCATCCGAGGCCAAAACATCAAGTCTGGTCTCATCTCTTGAAACCATGTTGGAAAATTCGGAAAAACCATCAATTGCAGCCGCACGGTTCACAACATCACGAACTGTGAATCGAGTTGACTTGCTTACGCGCTCCGCCAAGGTTCCACGGTCAGGGTTGGCATCGATCGCAATTACGCGGTCCTCGCGAACCTGAGCCATTGCCATTCCAAGCAGCGTAGAAATTGTTGTTTTACCAACTCCACCCTTACGGGTTAGAACTGGGATGAATTTTGCTCCACCTTCAAGAACAGCTGCAATTCGAGCGTCCATGGCTTTACGCGCTTTAACCTTGGGTGAATCCCCTGGGTTCCAAAGCTTGAGAGTTAGGTAATAAGCAAGTTTTCTCCAGCCTGATTCAGGCGCTGGGCGAAACTTTGCTGAATCATCAAGTAGGCGATCAGCAGTAAGCATGGCAGCTGGTTCTGGCTCGTCAAATACTTCGCCACGAAGGCTGTCTCTTCTTGAGTAACGAGACTTGGTTGTTTCTACTTCCGTAGCAGCTGGCTCAGCTACAACCACAGCAGCCGTGGAGGCAACCACAGCGATAGAAGATGTGGCTGGGGAAAGATCAATTTCCTCAGAAGCTACCGGGGCGTCAGAGCTTCCGACTGCATCGAAGTCGGTAGGGCTAACCTCTGGTGCGCTCTTGCCGAGGCCTGTGCCCTCTTCTTCAAAGCGTGCTTCTTTTTTCTTTGCCAAGAAAACTCCTAATTTTGCCCCCGGGAAATCAACTTGCTTATTCTAAAGCAGATGCGAAGGTGCTGCTAATTGGCCTCTATTTCAAGGATTAGATCCCCGGCTTCGACCGCCTGAGTCCCTGAAATCGCCAGTCTTTTCACCACTCCGGAGATACTTGCGGTGATGGTAGCTTCCATCTTCATAGCTTCAATGCTTGCAACCGCTTGACCAAGCTCAACTTTGGTTCCAACCACAGTTTTGAGGGTCACAACACCCTGGAATGGGGCTGCTACGTGACCAAGATTTGAACTATCCGCTTTCTCAGCAACTACTATGTCGCTCACAATCTTGCGGTCTCGAACATTTACCGGGCGAAGCTGACCGTTGAGAGTTGTCATGACAGTTCTAAAGCCCTTAGCATCGGGGGTTCCGATTGCCTCAAGGCCAATGTAGAGGCGAAGACCTTTGGAAAGTTCGATCATGTGCTCAACGCCTTGCTCAAGCCCGTACAGAAAATCAATGGTGTCGACTTGGTCCAGTCGGCCATAGTTCTCACGCATCTTGCTGAACTCTTTATATGGGGCTGGGAACAAAAGCCTGTTCAAGGTTGCGCGGCGCTCCAGTGAACTCGAGCGCAACAATGCCAAATCTTGCTCAGAAACAGGTTCGATTCCGAACTTTATGTTGCGTCCCTGAAGCACCTTAGTTCTAAATGGCTCGGGCCAACCTCCAGGCAAATCTCCCAGTTCCCCAGCCATGAATCCAACAACTGAATCAGGCACGTCATAGTTTTGCGGGTTCTTCTCGAAATCATCCGGATCAGCTGAAACCGCAACTAAATGCAAAGCAAGATCTCCGACCACCTTCGAGGAAGGAGTCACTTTTGTTGGTCGGCCGAGTATGCGGTTTGCTGCCGCATACATGTCTTCGACTTTTTCGAACTGATCGCCAAGACCTAGTGCAATCGCCTGCTGGCGCAAGTTAGATAGCTGTCCACCTGGAATCTCGTGCTGGTAAACCCGCCCAGTTGGTCCAGGAAGTCCTGATTCAAATGGTGCGTAGATCTTCCTGACCGCCTCAAAGTATGGTTCAAGTTTGGTCACCGCAGAAAGTTCAATGCCGGCATCGTGCTTGGTATTGGCCAGTGCTGCGATAAGCGATGAAGCCGAAGGCTGTGAAGTGGTTCCAGCCATCGGCGCACTTGCCACATCGACCGCGTCAACGCCAGCTTCGATAGCCGCTAGCAGTGTTGCCAGCTGCCCTCCTGCTGTGTCGTGAGTGTGAAGGTGAACCGGTAAATCGAATCTCTCGCGAAGAGCAGAAACTAGTTGTCTGGCAGCTTCAGGTCTTAAAAGTCCAGCCATGTCTTTGATGGCGATGATGTGGGCACCGGCTGAAACAATCTTCTCGGCAAGGCTCAGGTAGTAATCAAGTGTGTACAGATCTTCTTTAGGATCTAGCAGGTTTCCGGAATAGCAAATTCCAACTTCTGCTACCGCTGTTCCGGTGTCTAAAACGGCTTGAATGGCAGGGCGCATTTGTTCAACATCGTTTAGCGCATCGAAGATTCGGAAAATGTCTACGCCGCTCGCAGTTGCTTCTTCAACAAAGGCTTTGGTGACTTCCTCTGGGTAAGGCGTATAACCAACTGTGTTTCTGCCACGAAGCAACATTTGAATACAAAGGTTTGGCATCGCTTCCCGAAGGGCCTCTAATCTCTCCCAAGGGTCTTCTGCGAGGAAGCGAAGTGCGACATCGTAGGTTGCTCCACCCCAGGCCTCGACGGAGAAAAGCTCTGGTGTGATTCTTGCAACGTGAGGTGCCACTTGGACTAGATCCCGAGTTCGCACCCGCGTAGCCAAAAGTGATTGATGAGCGTCACGGAAAGTTGTGTCTGTTATTGCAACATGCTTTTGCTCGCGCAACGCTTTAGCAAAACCTGCTGGACCAAGCTCTAGAAGCCTTTGCCTAGACCCACTAGGGGCTGGTTTGGTCAAGTCAATATCTGGGAGTTTGAGTGCCGGGTTTGCGTATTTCAACCTTGGACCATTTGGCTGGTTCACGGTTGTTTCTGCTAGCCACTGCAAAAGCTTTGTTCCGCGGTCTTGAGACGGGCGAGTTAGAAAAAGCTCTGGTCGCTCGTCAATAAAAGAAGTACTCAGATCACCCGAGGCAAACTGCTCGTCAGCAAGAACTGCCTGCAGAAACGAAATGTTGGTTGAGACTCCGCGGATACGAAACTCTGCCAATCCTCGACGAGCTCGCATAACTGCTTGCTCGAAGCTTTTTCCCCGAGAGATAAGTTTCACGAGCATTGAATCAAAGTGCGGTGAAATCTCAGCGCCGGTGGATACTGTTCCACCGTCTAGTCGAATACCAGCTCCCCCGGGAGAGCGGTAGGTGGTTATCTTGCCGGTATCTGGCCTAAAGTTTGCGGCTGGATCTTCAGTTGTTATTCGGCACTGCAGGGCGAAGCCATGCATAGTAATGCTCTCTTGGGTGAGCCCAAGATCCTTCAGGGACTCCCCTGCAGCAATGCGCATCTGTGACTGCACCAAGTCAACATCGGTGATTTCCTCGGTGACGGTGTGCTCGACCTGGATTCTTGGGTTCATCTCAATAAAGACGTGCTTGCCCTTGTTTGGACCCACGGTATCGACCAAGAACTCTACAGTTCCGGCATTTTCGTAGCCCAGCTCCTTGGCAAAGTTCACTGCATCTTTGTATAGGCGCTGCCTCAGCTCTTCGTCGATATTTGGGGCTGGAGCAATCTCCACGACCTTTTGGTTTCTGCGCTGAACAGAGCAGTCCCGCTCGAATAAGTGAACAACGTTGCCTTGACCGTCAGCCAGAATTTGAACTTCAATGTGTCGAGGTCTAAGCACGGCTTGCTCAAGAAAGACCCTTGGGTCTCCAAAGGCACTCTCGGCTTCTTTGGATGCCTCGGCGATAGCTTGCGCAAGATCAGTTTCTTCTGCAACTCGACGCATGCCTCTTCCGCCGCCACCAGCGACAGCCTTGACAAAAAGCGGGAATCCGATTTCCTTGGAAGCCTTTACCAATTCCTTCGCGTCCGCTGAGGAGTCTGAGGATTTGAGTACCGGAACTCCTGCGCGAGCAGCAGCGGCAATTGCGTTTACCTTGTTGCCAGCAAGTTCGAGAACTTCTGAATTAGGGCCAATAAATGCGATGCCATTGTCTCTTGCAGCTTGAGCAAGTTCAGGGTTCTCAGATAGAAATCCATATCCTGGATATATGGCATCTGCACCACATTCTTTGGCAACTCGAATGATTTCCGAAACATCCAAGTAGGCACGCACCGGATGACCGACCTCACCGATCTGATAAGCCTCGTCGGCTTTCTGCCGGTGGGTGGAGTTTCGATCCTCGTAAGGAAAAACAGCTACTGTGCGGGCGCCAAGCTCATAGGCAGCACGAAAGGCGCGAACAGCGATTTCACCTCGGTTTGCAACAAGAATCTTGTTAAACATCAGTTCCTTACCTGAAAGTGCAGTTTCGCTTCAAAGCTACGCCCAATAAAAAGGTAGCCTATTTAGGTGCATGTACTAAGTGTCAGTTCTCTAAAGGGCGGGGTCGGTAAGACCACCGTGGCCCTAGGGCTAGCTTCTGCCGCTTTGAACAGAGGACTTCGCACTTTGGTTGTTGATCTGGATCCGCAGTCTGATGCAACCACTGCACTCGGAGCAACTCGTGAGTTGAAGGCAACTTGTGCTGAGGTTCTTAGACTCCCCAAGCACGCCAATGTGCATAAGGCAATCGTAGTCAGTGATTGGGAGTCTTTGTCAGGCGGAGTTATGGACTTGCTGCCTGGTAGCCCAAAGGTAGTGGAGTTTGATAGCCCAACCCCAACAAAGCGTGACCTTTGGAGACTCGAGGAAGCACTGAGCCGAGTCGAAACCGAATACGACATAGTGATCATCGACACCCCGCCATCGCTTAATGGTCTAACCCAACTTGCCTGGACCGCCAGCGACAAAGTCCTTGTGGTAGCTGAGCCATCTATCTTCTCCGTGCTCGCAGCCGACCGAGCAATTCGAGCTATTGCAGAAATAAGTAAGCAAACTGCCGGACGTCTGCAGGCTCTTGGTGTGCTCGTGAATCGATACATTCCGGCATCCAAGGAACACCAGTTTCGCTACGCAGAACTAGAACAACTGTTTGGCCCAAGGCTTTTGTCGGTTGCAATCGAAGAACACTCCGCTGTCCAACAAGCACAAGGTGCGGCAAGACCTATCCACAGCTGGCCAGGAGAGATTGCAGCCAAGACGGCTGAGAACTTTGAGCAGATTCTGGACAAAGTCTTTGAGGCTCCAGCTATTGAACACAGCTCAAGGTCATTGAAGCGCAACAAAAAAGCCACTAAGGCAGTGCGGATACGTAGGGGTTCATCCCTGGATGCAGTTCTAAACCTGGATGAAGACTAAAAGCTAAACAGCTTTCCTGTTGGCCCGTCTAGCTGCAAGCTCGTCCATGTCATCTAGGTGCAAAGTAGCAATGTTCACAAGTGAAGCCTCAACCTCACGAAGAACTCGACCAACAGCAATTCCAAACACTCCCTGACCTCTTCCAAGAAGGTCAATGACCTCGTCTTCGGAGGTGCAAAGGTAAACTCTGGCGCCATCGCTCATAAGTGTGATTCGGGCAAGATCATTTAGTCCTGCCGCACGAAGCTGGTCAACAGCAATACGGATCTGCTGAAGGGATACTCCAGTATCCAAAAGACGCTTTACGAGCTTTAGGACCAAAATGTCGCGGAATGCGTACAGTCTCTGAGAACCAGAACCGGTTGCTGAGCGAACCGATGGTTGCAACAAAGAAGTTCGATCCCAGTAATCAAGTTGGCGATAGCTAATTCCGCTGGCAGCAGCAGCAGCGGTGCCTCGGTAGCCAACTTTTGGATCCTGAGAAATTAGGCCGTCAGTAAAGAGCATGCCATCGTCAAAAATTGAGTTATCAGACATTTCACGCTCCCTTAGAAATTAGGCCTCAAGGCTCTAATTGTCCCCCGCTTGAGGTAACAACGCCAGTTAATCTTGATTTACGGCGTGTCGGGTGCGTAGCTAAAGGGCTGCTACTGGTCGATCTTGGAGATGACCGACTTGATTAGCTCTCCGCGGATGGTTGCGAACTGGTTCTCAATTTCCTGGGCGTAATGGGCAGCCCTTGACTTGCTGGCCGCCTCGTTCTTGCCTAGAACCGGTGCAACGACACCTTCGATGATTCCGATCTCACGCTCGGCAGACGCTTTGAGTCCCCGTAGGTGCCTAGGTGAAATACCAAAACGCTGCAGATGAACAATTGCTCTTGCAATTTCCAAATCGGATGACTCAAATGGCTCTTTGGCGATCAGGCTCAGTGTCTGTGCTTCTTGAAGCAGACCCGCGCTGATGCCAGTTTCGCTCATTAGCGCAACCTTGGTTAGCTTGATCGGGTTTTTTGGCTGCAGCTTTGAAACAGATGATTGCACCTGAGGAAGATTTGGGCTCTTGCCGGAATCGAGCTGCTCTAGGTACTCGCGAATAACGCGCAGTGGAAGATACTGATCTCTTTGAAGCTCGAGAATAACTCGAGTGCGCTGAACATCCTGCTCGGAAAACTTTCGGTAACCTGCTGGAGTTCGCTGAGGCTCAATCAAGCCCTGCTCTTCTAGAAAGCGAAGCTTGGAAGGTGAAAGATCTGGAAACTCTGGATTTAGAACGCTGAGCACTTGGCCGATAGTGAACAGTTTCCCACTTGAGGAAATTGCCCTAACGTTGCTCTGCGCTGAACCCATTAGTTGTTGCCCGCTGCTTTCGAAGAATAAAACGTAAGTCGGAATTTACCGATTTGGACTTCAGCACCTTCTTCTAGAAGTGCACTCTCAATCCGAACCCCATCGTAATAGGTTCCATTCAACGATGCCAAATCCTGAACTTGGAAAGAATTGCCATGACGATGGAATTCAGCGTGCCTTCTAGAGACTGTTACATCATCTAGAAAGATGTCAGCGTTTGGGTGTCTGCCTACGGTGGTTACATCGCTATCGAGAAGGAATCTTGCTCCAGATTTTGGGCCTGATCGAACAACTAACAGGGCGTGACCTTCAGGCAGGGCATCAACGGCAGCCTGGTGTTCCGGGCTTAGGCTCTGGCTTTCCTCGGTAAGCCACTCGGAATTGAAGCGCAGGGTGGACTCGACCTCGTTCTTGCCTTGGTTATCTTCCATCACGCTCCCCTTTTACTTACATTTACATTAGTGCTTTTCTGACGCTCTTCTCTAATCAGTAAAACTAGCTGCCAGAGGTAGACAAAGCCAGACCACCAGTAAAGAGCCACTCCCCAAAGAGCGAATGCCCAGGCAATCGGAGTGATGATAAATGCCGCTTCAGTGAAGATCTTGCCCATCAGTAGCAGTGGGAACGAATACAGCAAGGCAAAGGTGCTGGCCTTGCCAAGGTAGTGAACCGGGAGGGACCTGTAGCCAACCGAAGCCAGAATCGGTAGCGAGATGAGCATTAGTACATCGCGCAGGATTACAAGGCCAGCCAGCCACCAAGGCACATACCCGGTTGCCGACAGGGCCAGCAAGGTAGCAAAGATGTAAAGTCGATCAGCTACTGGGTCGAGCATTTTGCCAAGCTTGGTGGTTTGATTTAGCTTCCTGGCAAGGTAGCCATCTAGAAAATCAGTAAGTCCCGCAACGGCCAATACAACGATGGCTGCTAGGAAAAGCTCTTCAAGCAATAGCCACAAAAAAACTGGAACCAGAGCAATGCGAAGAAAGCTCAGGAGGTTTGGGATGTTCAGCACCTCGCCGTTTAGAAAGCCAGCTGTCTTACCCGAGGTCATGGGTTGAGTCTATTGGATTTGAGAATGTCTAAACCTTGGTCTTGGTCGCCTTGTCGGGCTAGCGGGATTTGAACCCACGACCTCTTGACCCCCAGTCAAGCGCGCTACCAAGCTGCGCTATAGCCCGTTGTTGGAGCCCAGTCTAACGCTTGCGTTTTTCGCGGACCCTCATCGATACTTCGATCGGGGTGCCCTCAAAGCCGAAGCTCTCACGCAGGCGCCTAACAATAAACCTGCGGTACTGCGGGTCTAGGAAGCCGGTAGTAAACAGAATGAACTTCGGAGGTCTGGTTGAAGCCTGAGTGGCGAATAGGATTCGGGGCTGCTTTCCTCCTCGCACCGGGTGAGGAAACTCCATGGCAAGTTCTTGAATAAAGGTGTTCAGCTTTCCAGTTGGGATTCGAAGGTCCCAGCTGTGTAGGGCAACTTCCAGCGATGGCACCAGCTTTTCCAAGTGCCTGCCTGTAAGTGCCGAGATGTTTACTCGCGGTGCCCAAGAAACGTGGGCTAGGTCCTGCTCAATTTCACGTTCTAGGTAGCGTCTGCGTTCCTCATCGAGCTGATCCCACTTATTGAACGCCAGAACCAGAGCACGGCCCGATTCCAGTGCCAGGTCAACAATGCGAATATCGCCTTCACTGATTGGCTCAGTGACATCGAACAAGATAACCGCAACTTCGGTGCGCTCAAGCGCTGCCGCTGTTCTCAAAGAGGCGTAGAAATCTGCTCCCTGAGCTAGCTTGATGCGCCTTCTGATACCTGCGGTATCAACGAAGCGCCAGATCTTGCCACCGAGTTCAATTTGCTCATCAACTGGGTCACGGGTTGTTCCAGCAATTTCGCTTACAACAGCTCTAATGCTTCCGGCTGCCTTGTTTAGAAGTGAGGACTTACCCACATTAGGGCGGCCAATTAGAGCAACTCTTCGAGGTCCGCCAAATTCCTGCTGGGCAACAGTAGAAACACTTGGAAGCTTTGACATCGCAACATCTAACATGTCCGCTACTCCCCTACCGTGAACGGCAGAAACTGGCAGCGGCTCACCAAGACCCAGCGACCAAAGTGCTGCCGCTTCTGGTTCTTGTCTTGCATCGTCAATCTTGTTGGCAACTAGAACTACTGGCTTGCCTGAGGACCTAAGCATTTTGACCACTCGCTCATCGCTTGCGGTTGGGCCAACCATCGCGTCCACAACAAACAACACAGCATCAGATAGCTCGACGGCGACCTCGGCCTGAGCGGCAACGGCTGCATCGATTCCTTTGGGATTTGGTTCCCAACCACCGGTGTCAACCAGGGTGAACTTACGACCGTTCCATTCGGCTTTGTATGAAACTCGGTCTCTGGTCACACCAGGGACATCTTCAACGACCGCTTCGCGACGACCTAGGATTCGATTCACCAGGGCTGACTTTCCAACGTTTGGACGACCAACAATTGCCAGCACTGGCAAAGCAGGCAGATAGCCAGGAACGGCATTGTCGTCAAGCTCTATATCGAGAAGCGCTAAGTCTTCTTCGTCTAATTCGTATTCGCTAAGGGAGCCGCGCAGCACATCAGCGCGCGCTTGCTCGTCGAAGTTCTCTTCGTGCTCCATAAATCCCTAGCTTGTTTAGTGGTTGATTAGATCAACCAGGGCAGCCACGGAACCTTCAAATGAAAGATCTGTGGTGTCTAGCAGCTTTACCCCGGGCGCTGGATTCAGAAAGTCAACTACTTTGGAGTCTTTCTTGTCCCGATCGCTTACCTGAGCCGAAATTGAACCATCGACCTGCAGATCAACTGCTCTTCTCCCAAGTCTAACTTCTTCACTGGCGGTTAGCAGCACCCGAGTTTGAGCATCAGGTAGGACAACTGTTGTTATATCGCGCCCCTCGACGATGATTCCTGGCTTTTCACAGCCGGCTGCTATCGATCGAGTGATCTTTCTCATAAACGAACGCACCTTGGGCTGAGCAGCCACCTTGCTGACACTTAGCTCAACTTCTTTGGAGCGAATGCCCTCGGTGACATC
>WLHO01000017.1 GCA_009702645.1 Actinomycetota bacterium
ACTGCGGCGTGCTCTTCCCAGAGGAGCATCAGCCAGGAGTCGATGTGATTCTGCCTGACTTTGGCTACCTGAAGAATCGGCTTAGCGACATCATCGGTATCTTTCTGACTCACGGCCACGAAGACCACATCGGGGGAGTGCCTTACCTACTGCGTATGCGCGCGGACATTCCAATCATCGGTTCATCTTTGACACTTGCCTTCATCGAGGCAAAGCTCAAAGAGCACCGCCTGCCTGCTTACACTCACACCGTTCGCGAGGGCGATGTTGAGGTTATGGGCGATTTCGAACTTGAGTTCATTGCGGTGAATCATTCGATTCCTGATGCCCTTGCTGTTTTAATCAAGTCCAAAGCTGGAACCATCCTTCACACAGGCGATTTCAAGATGGACCAGATTCCCCTCGATGGCAGGATCACTGACCTTCGTGCTTTTGCTCGAATCGGAGAAGCTGGACTTGATTTGTTCTTGTGCGATTCGACAAACGCCGATGTGCCAGGATTTACCCCACTTGAAAAAGACATCGGTCCAGTCCTGCATGATGTGATTGGCCGAGCCACCAAGCGCGTCATTGTTGCCTCATTCTCGTCTCACGTCCATCGGGTCCAGCAGGTAATTGACGCAGCCGTAAGCAACAACCGCAAAGTGGTTCTAGTTGGCAGATCCATGGTTCGCAACATGCAGATTGCTGCCGAGCTTGGATTTCTAAAGATTCCGGACGATGCGGTTGTTGATTTGAAGGATTCGAACAAGTACGAACCTTCTGAGTTGGTTTTTATGACAACCGGTAGCCAGGGTGAGCCTATGGCTGGATTATCCCGCATGGCAAAGCTTGAGCATGAGATAGAAATCGCTGAAGGCGACACAGTGATTTTGGCCAGCTCACTGATTCCCGGGAACGAAAACGCCGTCTATCGAGTAATTGATGGATTGACCAAGCTCGGAGCAAACGTGATCCATAAGGGAAACGCCAAGGTGCACGTCTCAGGTCACGCAGCAGCCGGCGAGCTGATGTATGTGTACAACATCCTGAAGCCAAGAAACGTTTTACCGGTCCACGGTGAGTATCGTCACCTGGTAGCCAACGCTAGGGTCGCAGAGCAAACTGGAATCAGCAAAGAGAACATCATCTTGGCCGAAGATGGATTTGTTATTGACTTAAGCGATGGAGTTGCCAAGGTTGTCGGTGAAGTTGAGTGTGGACTTTTGTATGTTGACGGCAAGACCGTAGGAACAATCACCGAGGAAGATCTAAAAGATCGCAGGATCTTGAGCGAAGAAGGCTTTATCTCCGTGTTTGTTGTGGTTGATGCAAACACCGGTTTGATCACAGCCGGACCTGAGATTCGAGCTCGAGCCTTTGCCGAAGAAGATCATGTTTTTGACGATGTGAAGCCACAAATTGAAAGAGCATTGTTGCAGGCAGCTCGCGAAGGAATTAGAGATACTCACTCTTTGCAGCAGGTGATTCGAAGAAGCGTTGGGGGTTGGGTCTCCAAGGCTCATCGCCGTAAGCCCATGATCATTCCGGTGGTCATTCACGGCTAGCCGCCTTAGGTTACGGGGGTTTTGGACCCCCCGCTAGTAGTTTTGAAGCCATGGCAACCAGAAAATCGCCTCCCGCGAGAAAACGCGCCCCAGCCAAGACGCAGGTTCTAAAACCCAAGGCTGCCGGCTCTTCACAGCCTCACCCGCTGGTTCGTTTTTACCTGGCTTTAGCCCATGGCTTTGGGGGAGCAGCCAGAGCTCTTTCCCCGGATCAGATTTCCAAAGAAGACCGTCGCGACGGCTTTCCCTTTTTTATGGCAATTCTTGGTGTGCTGGGGATCACCTTTGGATGGTTCTTGATTCAAGAAAGCTGGGCCCAGACTCTAAACGCCTTTAGCTTTGGTTTATTGTTTGGACCTGTTTCATTTGGGCTTCCAGTTGTGATGATTATCTTCGCCATCTTCCTAGCCCGTCACCCTTCCAGTGTTCAAGATAACTCTCGAATTGGCGTTGGAATCTTCTTGATGCTGATAACTGTTTCAGGCTTTTTCCATCTTTTTAGCGCTCAGCCTCAGCCAACCGATGGAGTAATTGCCCTGGCTAATGCCGGAGGACTCTTTGGTTGGCTAATCGCGATCCCTTTCTTGGCCACCATCACGATTTGGGGTGCAGTGCCTATTTTGGCTGTAATTGGCTTTGCTTCAATTCTGATCATGACCAAGACTGCCCCGAATAAAATCGGTGAGCGACTCGGAGAGCTATACGAGTATCTATTTGGCTCAGCCCTAAGAGGTTCCCACCAGGTCGAAGAGTCAGAAGAGATTTCTGATGCATTTGATGGCACCAAGGTGCCATGGTGGCGCAAAGGGAAAAAAGACGAAGGCTCTTTTGATTCAGCCTTGATCCAGCAAGAAGATGCAACTGATGTGGTTTCGGATCTGTTTGATAACCCAACACCTCGAACCCGAGAGATACCGATTGTTGCGGAAATTCCAGCCGAGCCGGAGGCCTTGTTTGAGGCCGAAGAGGATGAAAAACCGGTAGCTCAGGTTGGCCGAATCAACCGCACCTACAAGCTTCCCGATCAGTCACTACTGGGTGCGGGAACCATTCCAAAATTGCGCTCAGAGGTAACGGACGAAGTGGTCGCCTCAATTAGCGCGGTTTTCAAAGAGTTCGACATCGAAGCAAGCGTCACCGGTTTTTCCAGAGGACCGACTGTCACCAGGTATGAAGTTGAACTTGCTGCTGGCGTGAAGGTTGAGGCGGTCACCAGACTTGCTAGCAACATCTCCTACGCTGTTGCTTCCAACGAGGTTCGCATTCTGGCGCCGATTCCAGGCAAAAGTGCTATCGGCATTGAAATTCCAAACACCGACCGCGAGACCGTTTCATTGGGTGATGTGCTCAGGTCTCAAAACGCCAAGCTATCGCAGCACCCGCTAACCATCGGCATCGGAAAAGATGTTGAGGGTGGGTTTGTGGTCGCAAACCTTGCCAAGATGCCGCATCTATTGGTCGCTGGTGCAACAGGGGCCGGTAAGTCCAGTTTTGTAAACGCCATGATTACCTCGATTTTGATGCGCGCTAAACCTGCTGAAGTCAGGCTGGTACTGATTGACCCTAAGCGAGTGGAGCTGGCGGCCTACCAAGGCGTTCCGCACTTGATTACTCCGATCATTACCAACCCCAAAAAAGCCGCCGAGGCGCTGCAGTGGGTAGTAAAAGAAATGGACATGCGATACGACGATCTCGCATCCTTTGGATTTAAGCACATAGATGATTTCAACCGCGCTGTTGTTGCAGGGGAGCTTTCTGTCCCAGAAGGCTCAACCAGAAAGCTTCAGCCCTACCCGTATTTGTTGGTGGTAGTTGACGAGCTCGCCGATTTGATGATTGTTGCTCCGCGTGATGTAGAGGATTCGATTGTTCGAATTACTCAGCTAGCTCGCGCATCAGGTATTCACTTAGTGCTTGCTACCCAGCGTCCCTCGGTTGATGTGGTCACTGGTTTGATCAAAGCCAATGTGCCTTCCAGATTGGCATTCTCAGTGTCTTCCGTGACTGACTCAAGAGTTATCTTGGATCAGCCTGGAGCTGAGAAGTTGGTAGGTCAAGGTGACGCACTGTTTTCACCGATGGGAACCAACAAGCCAATTCGTGTTCAGGGAGCGTGGGTCGGCGAAGCAGAGCTGCACGCTGTTGTGGCACACGTCAAGGCCCAGATGGAACCTGAGTATCGAAACGATGTTGCAGCTACCGCTACCGCCAAAGTCGTTGATGCTGACATCGGTGATGATCTAGAAGTGCTTCTACAGGCAACCGAGTTGATTGTTAACTCACAGTTTGGTTCGACCTCGATGCTGCAGCGAAAGCTCCGTGTGGGATTTGCTAAGGCCGGTCGCTTGATGGATCTTTTGGAATCTAGAAACATTGTTGGACCCTCCGAAGGCTCTAAAGCCAGAGACGTGCTGGTAAAGCCTGATGAGCTGGCAACGGTCTTGGGCCAGCTGCGCGGAGATGTGCCACAGACTATGGCGGTGGATTCAGGTGTGATCCGAACCACAGGCGACGATGATGACGGCGATGAGGATGCGTGGCAGCTGACGGGCCGGCCATGAATATCCCAAACTCTATAACCATCGCTCGAATTGGTCTTGCTCCGCTTTTTGTTTACCTGCTTTTGATATCCCCTGAGCCAAACTCTTGGCAGCACTGGCTGGCAACTTTTGTTTTTGTGTTGGCTATTTCGACTGACGGTATTGACGGGGCAGTTGCTAGAAGAACTGGCAAGGTCACAAACCTTGGCAAGATCTTAGATCCGATTGCCGATAAGGCTCTTTTGGGAAGTGCGCTAGTCACGCTTTCTTTTCTTGGTGAAATCGATTGGTGGATCACAATCTTGATTCTGGTTCGAGAATTGGCTGTGACTTTGTATCGAGTGACCGTTGCTAAAAACAGAGTGATTGCTGCAACTGGTTCTGGGAAGCTAAAGACAATTTTGCAAGGCGTGGCAATTGGTGCTGTGCTGGCACCGTTCGAGGTTTGGGTTTCTGCTTGGAGCTTTGTTGAAGAGGGGCTTTTGTTTCTGGCCCTGGCTTCAACTTTGATTTCTGGAATTCAGTTCTTTATCGCTGCGAGCAAAAAATGAGCTCGGCAAAACAGATTCTGGATGCGCTTAGGTCTCAGAATAAAAAACTAGTTCTTGCTGAGTCTGTGACCGGAGGATTACTTACTGCAGAGTTTGCGAAGGTCGCTGGGGCATCAGATGTGTTGCTGACTGGAATAGTGGCCTACGACAGCACTCTCAAGAACGAACTTCTTGGTGTCTCGAGACAGCTTCTTGAAAACCAAGGTGCGGTTGATCCTGAGGTCGCTGCCCAGATGGCCGAGGGGATAAGAAACAAGATTTCCCAAAAGCTAGGGTTAGAGCTTGGCTCACTGGTGGCTATTTCCACAACGGGAGTTGCAGGACCTGCCGAACAAGATGGCAAGCCAGTTGGGGAGCTGTACATTTGCGTCTCCCATGGCCCCGAGGAGGCTGTATCCAGCAACGTTTTTGCCCATCAATTAGCGGGAGATAGGGCCCAGATCCAGAATTCTGCGGTTTTGCTGGGACTTGGTCACCTGTGGGAAGAAATTGCGGAATAATCTAGTTGTCAGTAGTCACAGCTAGAGTTGAGCTTCGGAAGGAGGGTCAGATGACATTAGTTAGAACAGAAATCGGAGACGTGCTCCGCGATTTTAGGCTTCAGAAGGGTCAGACTCTCCGCCAGGTAGCGGCGCGCGCCAGCGTAGCCTTGGGCTACCTGAGCGAGCTAGAGCGAGGCCAGAAAGAGGCTTCTTCGGAGATCCTTTCGGCCGTAGCCGAAGCCCTGGAGGTCCCACTTTCAGTGGTTCTGCGCGAGGTTTCAGACCGAATTGCCCTAGTTGAGGGCGTACTTCCTGAAGAATTCATGGCTCAGGCCACCGGTGCCCGCGAAGTGTCGGATTTGACCGTGCCAATTGGCTTTGTTCAGGACTTCAATGAGCAGCTCGAAAAAGACCTGCTCAGCGGTCGCATCTAGCCCGAAAACCCCACATCTTGCGCCTAAGCCAGTTTTACGAGCTGATGGCCGATGAGTTCGGTAAGCCCCATTCCGAGGTAATCATCAAAGATTTCGCCCTATTCGAGCTGGGGGACCAAACCGCTGCCACACTGCTTGCCAAAGGGGAGGATCCTCGCCAGATCTGGCTGGCCATTTGCCGGGCCCAGGCCGTTCCCAAGGAGCGCTGGAGTGGACTGGACAAAAAAGCTAAAAAACAACACGCCGAGTAAATAAACACTCGAAATCTTGTTCGAATCCTGCTATGGTTCATTTAAGGCAGTTGAAAGCTCAAAGTTATACACAGATTGGTGTTTTGAGCCCAGAAGTGTCGGTAGCCAAAAGTAATGTCGGAAGCATCACGAATCGAAAGAGGAACAAAAGATGCCATCAGCTTCAGATCGCGAAAAAGCACTAGACACAGCTCTAGCCCAGATTGACCGCCAGTTCGGAAAAGGCTCAGTTATGCGCCTTGGTTCCGATGAGCGCGCACCGGTTGAGGTTATTCCGACCGGATCAATCGCTCTGGATGCAGCTCTCGGTACTGGAGGACTGCCCCGCGGACGAATCGTTGAGATTTATGGCCCAGAGTCTTCAGGTAAGACCACGCTGGCCCTTCATGCCATTGCCAACGCCCAGCGCGCTGGAGGAATTGCTGCGTTCATTGACGCCGAGCACGCCTTGGACCCGGAATATGCCAAGGCGCTCGGCGTCGACATCGATGCCCTGCTGGTTAGCCAGCCGGACACCGGTGAGCAGGCCCTTGAGATCGCAGACATGCTGATTCGCTCGGGCTCAATCGACATAATCATTGTTGACTCGGTTGCCGCTCTGGTTCCTAGGGCAGAAATCGAAGGCGAGATGGGGGACTCGCACATGGGTCTTCAGGCAAGGCTTATGTCACAGGCCCTTCGCAAACTAACAGGTGGACTCAGCAACACAAACACCACCATGATCTTTATCAACCAGCTTCGCGAAAAGATCGGTGTCTTCTTTGGAAGCCCAGAAACCACTGCTGGAGGAAAGGCCTTGAAGTTCTACGCTTCTGTTCGACTAGATATCCGTCGAATTGAGACTCTAAAGGACGGCACCGAAGCGGTTGGAAACAGAACCCGTGTAAAGGTCGTTAAGAACAAGATGGCTTCGCCTTTCAAGCAGGCCGAGTTCGACATTATTTACGGAACTGGAATCTCTCGCGAAGGAAGCTTGATTGATTTTGGTGTTGAGCACGAGATCGTCAAGAAATCTGGCGCCTGGTACACCTATGAAGGCGAGCAGCTTGGTCAGGGTAAAGAAAACTCCCGCAACCACTTGATTGAAAACCCAGAGGTTGCAAACGAGATTGAAAAGAAGATCAAGGCCAAGCTTGGCGTTGGTGTTCCAAGAGCGGTAGCTGATCTTCCAGTAGAGGAAGCTCCGGAGGCACCTAAGAAGGCCGCCAGCGCAAGCTAACCATGCTCTCGTCGGTAGATAACCTCGAGGAACGTGCTCGAAACATTGTCCTGAAGCTACTCGAGCGAGGACCCAAGTCCTCGTCCGAGTTAGCCTCGGCGCTTGAAAAGCACGAGATCCCGGCTGAAATTGCCAATCACGTTATTGCTAGGTTCACCGAAGTCGAACTAATTGATGATGCCGTATTTGCCCAACAGGTAGTTGATGCATCTAGGCGAACCAAAGGCCTTGCTCGCTCCATGGTCAAGCGCAAGCTTGCTGACAAGGGCCTTGATAAGGAAATCATCAACCAGGTGGCAAATGAGATATCAGACGAAGACGAGCTAGCAGTAGCCACTGAGGTTGCCATCAAGCGGCTTGGTCAGCTCTCGAAGCTAGAGCCAGAGGTTAGAAACCGCCGATTGATTGGATTCTTGCAACGACGCGGTTTTGGCTCTGGAGTAGTTTTTGCAGCCATTAGGGAAGCAGAGGCCCACGCGGTAAAATCAGGATTCTGATGCTTACCCAAACCCGCAGCTACGAAGTGAGAACTTACGGCTGCCAAATGAACTCCCACGACTCGGAGCGGCTATCTGGCCTGCTCGAGGACGCCGGGTATCACCAGGGCACCCCCGGAGAAACTGATGTTGTGATCTTCAATACCTGTGCTGTGCGTGAAAACGCGGACAACAAGCTGTACGGAAATCTTGGAACCATGCTGGCGAAAAAGGAAGCAAACCCTGATTTTCAAATCGCTGTTGGAGGCTGTCTAGCCCAGAAGGACCGCGACACCATTATCAAAAAAGCGCCATGGGTTGATGTTGTTTTCGGGACACACAACATGGGCTCCTTGCCTACTTTGCTGGAGCGAGCTCGCCACAACCGTGAAGCCCAGGTCGAAATCATCGAGGCTCTTGAGATTTTCCCTTCCAACTTGCCAACTAAGCGCGACTCGCTTTATGCGGGCTTGGTTTCGATCTCTGTTGGCTGCAACAACTCCTGCACCTTCTGTATCGTGCCTCAGCTGCGCGGCAAGGAAAAAGACCGCAGGCCTGGCGAGATCCTGAGTGAAATCAAGGCTTTGGTCGAAGATGGTGTGATTGAGATCACTCTTTTGGGTCAAAACGTAAACACCTACGGTGTTGAATTTGGTGACCGTGGGGCATTTGCGAAACTGCTAAGGGCCTGCGGGGAGATTGAAGGCTTAGAGCGTGTGAGATTCATGTCACCTCACCCAGCTGCCTTTACCGATGACGTAATCGACGCGATGGTAGATACTCCAAACGTTATGCCGCACCTTCACATGCCTCTGCAGTCTGGTTCCAACGAAGTGTTGAAGAACATGAAGCGAAGCTATCGAAGCGATAAGTACTTAGGGATTCTGGATAGGGTTCGCAAAGCCATTCCTGATGCAGCAATCACAACAGATATCATCGTTGGGTTCCCGGGTGAGACCGAGCAAGATTTCCAGGACACGATGAAAGTCGCTACCGAAGCTGCATTCTCGATGGCTTACACCTACCAGTACTCAATTCGACCAGGAACCCCAGCGGGCGAGATGGCCAATCAGATTCCAAAGGAAGTGGTTCAGGATCGCTACGAGAGGCTAATTGCTCACGTAAATGAAATCGCCTGGCAGGAAAACAAGAAGCAGCTGGGCAAAACCGTTGAGGTGTTGGTTGCAAATCACGAAGGCCGCAAAGACTCTCAGACCCAAAGACTTACCGGAAGAGCTCGGGATAACCGACTGGTGCACTTTGAAACTCCCGCGAATCAGGCTGAGCCAAGACCCGGCGATTTGGTGACAGTCACGGTCACGGACGCAAAGCCTTACTTCTTGTTTGCCGATCAACCTGCCGCTGGGTTCTCAGTCCAGGCAACCAGGGCAGGAGATGCATACGAGAAAATGAGCAGCTCTTCTTGTCAAACAGATTCCGCCGGTGCGCCAAGCGTAAATCTTGGCTTTCCTACACTTCGCGCGAAGTAAATGAGCTCAAAACTTATTGCCGTGGTCGGTGCCACTGGCACCGGCAAAAGTGAACTGGCAATCGGTATTGCAGAGCGTATTTCAAAACTTGGACTACAGGCTGAAATTGTCAATGCGGATGCAATGCAGCTCTATAAGGGCATGGACATTGGCACTGCCAAGCTTTCGATTCCAGAGCGCCGGGGAATAGCTCATCACCTAATCGATGTGCTGGACATCTCTCAGGAATCTACTGCCGCGGAATACCAGAAGCTTGCACGCGCAAAGATACTCGAACTACAGGATTCAGGAATCATTCCAATTCTGGTTGGCGGATCGATGTTGTATGTAGCTTCATGTCTTAACAACTTCGAGTTTCCTGAACGGGATCAGCAGCTACGAACTGAGCTAGAGCAGGAACTTGAGCAGCACGGTCCACTTCACATGCACCGAAAGCTTGCCGAACTCGATGAACTTGCTGCAAGTCGAATAATTCCCGAGAACGGAAGACGTATTGTTCGGGCGCTTGAGATTGTGATGATTACCGGCGAGCCTTTCGCTGCTGCTTTGCCAGAGAAGACTGATTCCTGGCAACCTGTGCTCGAGTTTGGGCTACGTATGGAACGCGAAGCATTGCTTCCAAGACTCGAGCAGCGAGTTGTTCGAATGTGGGAGCAGGGCTTAGTCGATGAAGTAGCGTCGTTGATTGCTGTCGGGTTCAGAGAGAGTAAGACGGCCTCCGTTGCTATTGGCTATGCGCAAGCCTTAGGTGAGATTGATGGCGAGCTAACTCGCGAGGAGGCAATAGCTTCAACTGTTTCTTTGACTCAGCGCTATGCCCGAAGGCAAGTTAGTTGGTTCAAAAGAGACGAAAGAATTCAGTGGCTAGAGGCTTTGGATTCAGCTGTTCTTGATCAGGCAATGGCCGCCGTTAGCAAAGACGGCATCCTGGGAAATCGGTCCTAGGCTTTGTATATGTCCAAAATTGCATTCACCAAAGGTCACGGAACTGGCAACGATTTCGTTCTAGTGCTGGATGCGGACGGCGCTCTGACCCTAAGCAAAGGGCAGATAGCCAAGATTTGTGATCGCCATTTCGGTGTTGGAGCTGATGGATTGATCAGAGTTGTGAAGTCAGAAAACATTGCGGAAGGCAAAACTGTCCTAGCTGAGGAACCAAATGCCATTTGGTTTATGGATTATTACAACGCCGATGGATCAGCAGCTGAGATGTGCGGCAATGGTATTCGGGTATTCGCAAAGTACCTATTGGATAGAGGCCTTGCGGAAATCATCGATGGTGGAACACTTCCAGTTGGAACTCGTGATGGAGTTAAAGACATAACCAAATCAGCCAACGGTTTTGCTGTTGACCTTGGTCGCTGGCGTTTGGATTCTGAATCCCTTGTTGAGGTAACTGGTTTGGACGTGGCAAGGCCAGCTCAGGGCATC
>WLHO01000018.1 GCA_009702645.1 Actinomycetota bacterium
AATGCAGATCTAGAGCCACTGTTTGCTGCAATCTTGAAATACATTCCAGCTCCCAAGTACGACGCTGATGCGCCCCTACAGGCTCACGTGACAAACCTTGACGCATCTCCGTTTCTTGGACGCCTTGCATTGCTTCGAATCTTTAACGGAACAATCAAAAAAGGTCAGCAAGTTGCCTGGGTAAGACAAAATGGTGAGACCCAAACTGTCAAAATTACTGAACTACTAATCACCAAAGCACTTGAGCGCTTCCCAACCGATCAGGCAGGACCTGGAGACATTGTTGCGGTTGCCGGTATCGAGGAAATCACCATTGGTGAAACTCTTGCCGACCCAGATGACATCCGACCATTGCCACTTATCACCGTTGATGACCCTGCAATTTCGATGACTATCGGAATCAACACTTCTCCAATGGCGGGTCGAGTTAAGGGTGCGAAGGTAACTGCAAGATTGGTTAAAGATCGCCTAGACCGCGAACTTATCGGTAACGTCTCTATTCGAGTACTACCAACCGAACGACCAGACGCCTGGGAAGTTCAGGGTCGTGGAGAGCTAGCTCTAGCTATTTTGGTTGAGCAGATGCGACGCGAAGGCTACGAGCTAACCGTCGGAAAGCCACAGGTAGTTACAAAGAAAGTGGACGGAAAACTTCACGAGCCAGTTGAAGACCTAACCATTGATGTTCCAGAAGAGTTCCTTGGTTCAATCACTCAGCTGCTTGCCTCGCGCAAGGGTCGTATGAAGAACATGGTTAATCATGGAACCGGCTGGGTACGGATGGAGTTCCTAGTTCCTTCACGAGGACTTATTGGTTTTAGAACCGAGTTTCTAACCACCACTCGCGGCACTGGAATCGCCAATGCGATTTCTGCAGGCTACGAGCCATGGTTCGGCGAAATCGTCACTCGCACTAACGGATCTCTTGTTTCGGACCGCGCGGGGGCAGTTACACCGTTTGCACTTATCGGTTTGCAAGAGCGAGGAACATTCTTCGTTGAGCCAACCGATGAGGTTTACGCAGGTCAGGTTGTTGGAGAAAACGCTCGAGCTGACGACATGGAAGTAAACATCACCAAGGAAAAGAAGCTCACCAACATGAGAGCTTCTTCGAGCGAAGACTTCGAGAAGCTGACCCCTCCTAGAAAGCTTTCTTTGGAAGAGTGTCTAGAGTTTGCCAGAGAAGACGAATGCGTTGAGGTGACTCCAGAAGGCACCCGTATTCGCAAGGTAGAGCTGGACCCAAACCTTAGAGCCCGCGCTGCCTCAGCTAGAAAACGAGCTAGCGAGAGCTAAAACACTTAGAGTTGTGATTATGGCAAAAGCTGGTTTCAACCCAAAAAAGGTGCTTCTGGTGCATGCGCATCCAGACGATGAGTCGCTTTTCACCGGCCACGTAATCGCAGAACGCGCTTCGGCTGGAGCCGAGGTCATGGTTTTAACTCTCACTAGAGGAGAGCGCGGAAGGGTAAAGCTAGAAGATCTGAAGCCACTTGAAGGAAATCTTGCCTCAATGGGGGAATTCCGTTCGAATGAACTTAGAAATGCGCTGGCGCAACTTGGCAGCATCAAGCACAAATTTGCTGGGACTCGCGCTTACCTAGATTCAGGGATGAGACTAAACGCTTTTGGTAAGCCGATCAAATCTCGCAAGACAGATGAGATGTCTTTATCCTCTGTTTCAACCGCGGTGGTAGCAGATGATATCTACCAGGAACTAAAAGAGTTCAAGCCCGACGCTGTCATTACCTATAACCGCAAGGGTGGTTTTGGTCATCCAGATCACAAGAAAGCTCACGAGGCAACTGCTATGGCGCTTCGTCGTTTTGCAAGGGACTCCAAGTCAAAAAATCCTCAGTTCTGGGTCATAGCTGAACCTGGGGAAAGATTCGACGTTGAGGTGGGCGGTCCAAAAACCGCACAGAAGAAAAAGGCAGCTCTGGAGCAGCACGCTAGCCAGGTGGCCGTTTCTGCAGAAACCTACTCACTTGTTTCCGGAAGAGATATTCGTTATGACCGACCAGAGCGATTGCGTAAAGCTTCAACTAGACCTTGGCTTTGGCTAAAGCCAGTATTTCTTGCCCTTTGGGCCCTACCGCTTGGAATATTGATGGGCTTTGCTGGCACATTGCTGCATTCAGTCACTGCCTCAGATGCGGAAAGGACACCAATCGGTCTAGTAGTTGCTTTGGTTATGACCTTTGCGCTGGCTGTGGCCCTTCGCATGCTTCGAAACTCTCGAGGAGCTTTATATCTAATGAGCTTCACCCTGGCAGGAACTGTTTTTTGGCTCTCGAGGCCAAGCGTTGCAGGGGATGCGCTGATTATGGATAACCAAGCCGGAAACTTCTGGGTTTATGGCTCACTGATTATTTGTGCAGTAGTGATCTTGTTCCCGAAGCTAAGACCCGGCACTTGGGCTAAAAACGCATCTGGACATCGCTAGTAAAATAGTTCAAGGAAGGATTCCTAAAACATGACTTACATAATCGCTCTTCCTTGCGTGGACCTGAAGGACAAGGCCTGCATCGAGGAATGCCCAGTAGATTGCATCTACGAGGGTGACCGCATGCTTTACATCCACCCGGATGAGTGCGTTGACTGTGGAGCTTGTGAGCCAGTTTGCCCAGTTGAGGCAATTTACTATGAGGATGATGTTCCTGAGCAGTGGGCGGATTACTACAAGGCAAACGTAGAGTTTTTCGAGACCGTCGGTTCCCCTGGTGGTGCAGCCAAGGTTGGCGCAATTGCAGGAGATCACCCAATCGTTGCAGCGCTGCCGCCACAACCTCAACAGGTATAAATGTTTACCGCACTGCCAGAATATCCCTGGCAATCACTCAAACCCTTTAGTGAAAAAGCTGCCCTACACAAAGACGGTGCAATCGATTTATCCGTTGGATCGCCAATCGATGCAACCCCCAAAGTTGTTCAGGACGCCCTAAAGAATTTCTCAAATGCACCTGGCTACCCATCAACCGCCGGCTCTAGCCAATTCCGTCAGGCAGTAGCTTCTTGGTTTGCAACTAGAAGAGGTGTAGTTGGCTTAGACCCAGATCAGGTAATGCCAACCATTGGCTCTAAAGAGCTAATCAGTTGGTTGCCGGTTCTATTGGGAATTGGTAAAGGCGACGTTGTTATTCAACCCAAGGTTGCCTATACGGCCTACGCCGTTGGCGCTGCCTTTGCAGGCGCAACTTTGATTTCTGAAGATGATCCAGACAAGTGGCCTGAGAACACTAAGTTGATTTGGATTAACTCACCAGGTAACCCTGATGGAAAAGTTTTATCAGCTGAAAAGTTTGCTAAGGCGGTTAAGCGTGCGCGTGAATTGGGTGCTCTGCTTGCTTCGGATGAATGCTATGCGGAGCTTGGTTGGAGCGCACCTTGGGATAAAGATCTAATCCCTAGCGTTTTGGATCCTAGAGTTTGCGGCGATAGTCACGAGGGGATTTTGTGTGTCTACTCACTCTCCAAGCAATCAAACATGGCTGGATACCGAGCAGCATTTGCTGTTGGGTCCAAGCAGCTAATTCGGGATCTAGTTAACTTACGAATGCACGCGGGAATGATGATGCCTTTGCCAACCCAGCAGGCGGTGATTGCAGCCTTGGGCGACTACCAGCACGTAAGCCAAGAAAAAGAAATCTACCGAAACCGCAGGGATGTGTTGCTAAGTGCTGTCAAGAAATACGGCTTTGAGCTCTCAGATAGTGAAGCTGGGCTGTATCTCTGGGCAACTCTTGGAGAAGACTGTTGGGCCACGGTTGAGAAGATGGCACAGCTTGGAATTGTCGTAGTGCCAGGCAGCTTCTACGGCGAATATGCCACCAAGCATGTGCGCTTTTCTCTAACCGCCTCTGACAGCGATATCTCTCGAGCTGCTGCCAGGCTCGAAAATGCTTTAGGCTAAACAAGGAATTTTCAGATACCAAGGAGCGCTTTGCCTGAGAACGAAAATGTAGTTATCAGCTACAAAGACAAAACTGCCGAGTTTCCGGTGGTGTCTGCAAACGTCGGCTCCGACGCGATGGACATCAGCAAACTTCAGGCGACCCTCGGTCTTCACACCTACGATCAGGGTTTTGTAAACACCGCTTCTACAAAATCTGGAATCACCTTTATCGATGGCGACGCAGGCATCCTGCGATACCGCGGGTACCCAATTGAGCAGCTAGCTGCCAAGAAATCATTTCTTGATGTCAGCTACCTACTGATTTACGGGGAGCTTCCAGACAAGGCGCAACTCGATGCGTTTGATCAGAGCCTTCGCCGACACACTCTGATTCACGAGGATCTAAAGAGATTCTTTGATGCGTTCCCTCAAAACGCCCACCCAATGTCTGTTCTTGCATCCGGTGTTTCAGCTCTTTCAACTTTTTACCAAGACTCGCTTGACCCTCACGACCCAGAACAGGTTGAGATGTCTACTCGAAGGTTGCTGGCGAAGCTTCCGGTGCTGGCTGCTTACGCACACAAAAAGAGTTTGGGACAGGCCTTGCTATACCCAGATAACTCTCTATCGATGGTTGAAAACTTCCTGCGCCTGAACTTTGGAACTAAAGCAGAAGAGTATGTCCAGAACCCAATCGTGACCAAGGCATTAGACACCCTGCTGATCCTTCACGCTGACCACGAGCAGAACTGCTCCACCTCAACTGTTCGACTAGTTGGTTCAGCTCAGGCAAATCTGTTCGCTTCTGTTTCTGCTGGAATTAATGCTTTGTTTGGTCCGCTGCACGGTGGTGCCAATGAGGCAGTGCTAACGATGCTCAACGAGATCCGCGAATCCGGTGAGTCTGTAAGCCGATTTGTTGAAAGAGTAAAGAACAAAGAAGAGGGCATTCGCCTAATGGGCTTTGGCCACCGAATTTACAAGAACTTTGACCCAAGAGCCACCATTGTCAAAGCAACCGCTGACAAGGTTCTTGCAGATCTTGGCATTTCCGATCCGATGCTTGATATCGCCAAGGAGCTAGAAGCAGCTGCTCTGGCCGATCCTTACTTCGCAGAGCGAAAGCTTTACCCGAACGTGGATTTCTACACCGGTGTTATCTACAAGGCCATGGGGTTCCCGCCAAGAATGTTTACCCCGCTGTTTGCCCTAGGAAGACTCCCAGGCTGGATTTCTCACTGGCGCGAAATGATGCAGGATCCAAACAACAGAATTGGAAGACCTCAGCAGGTTTACCTGGGCGAAGGCGAAAGAGCCGTTTAGCTTGGCTTTAGCCAGTAGATAGCGGTATCTCCAAAGTTCTTGGTTTCCAGAAGTTCATACCCTTCAGTTGCAATTGCTTCGGCGCGCGCCGATCTTTCAACCAGAACTAGGGCATCTTTGGATAAGGAACCAAGTAGCGACTGGAGGTTTTTCTCGACTTCTTGATTCGAAATCTCGTAGGGCGGGTCGATGAAAACTAAGTCAAAGACAAGAGAATTGGCATCTAGAAATTTCTGCACTGGCTGAATTTGTACTTTGGCGCTGACTTCATGATCTTCTTCCGCAAGTCCGTCTTGGATTAGCCTTGCGTTTTTTATGCACACTGAAGCAGCCTGCTTATTGCTTTCGACCAAAATCGTCGAGCTAGCACCTCTGCTGAGAGCTTCTAATCCCAATGCACCAGTGCCGGCGTACAGGTCTAGTACTGCAGTGCCTGCAACTGCATTTTTGGAATCTAGTGAACTAAAGATGCTTTCTCGAATGCGATCTGAAGTTGGGCGGGTGCTCTTGGCTGGGGAGACCAGTTTTCTTGAGCCGACCAGGCCACCGATAATTCTTGTCATGTCTGGCAAAGCCTAACCGTATTTGTCCGTGCACTCGTGGAAGATTGAGTAATGCTGCTTCCATCAACTGCACTTGACCGAGTTCTGGGCGATAAAACCGCCAAGAGCTTCGCCAAGAACTTGGGTCTAATGACCATCGCAGATCTGTTGCAGCACTACCCAAGGCGCTACTCGAATCGCGGCGAATTGACTCCGATTGCGAATTTGCCAATTGGCGAGTCTCTGTCGATAGTTGCCGAGGTTGTGGACGCCAGAGAAAGGCGCACCAAGGGACGAGTAAGTCACATTCTTGAGGTGAGGATTACTGACGGAAGTGGGTTTTTGTCTCTGACTTTTTTTAATCAGGCTTGGAGGCAAAAAGATCTAAAGCCTGGAGTTCGCGGTTTATTCGCTGGAAAAATCGGGGAGTACCAGGGCAAGTTGCAACTGTCCCACCCTGACTATGAACTCTTCCCTGAGGAGGTATCAGAATTTGACGCCAAAGCATGGGCGGATCAACCAATCCCTATCTATCCGGCATCAGCAAACGTCACTACCTGGATGATTCAGCGCGCACTTGGGATTGTGCTGGACACACTAGAGCCAATAGTCGATGAAGTGCCTGAGGACCTAGCAAAAAAACACAAACTGCTTTCAATCAACGAGGCACTCGAGAAGATTCATCGCCCCTCGACAAAAAACGAGATTGGCGCAGCCAAGAAAACTTTGGTTTATCGAGAAGCCTTCTTGCTCCAGGCAAACTTGATTCAAAGACGTCTGGATAACGAACAATCTCCAGCAACTGCAAGAAGTTCTCACACTGGCGGCTACCTAGAAAAGTTTGATTCAAACCTGCCGTTTAAGCTCACAGCTGGACAGACTGAAGTTGGAAAAGATATTGCGGCCGATCTTTCCAAGACTTATCCGATGAACCGCTTGCTTCAGGGAGAAGTTGGTTCAGGTAAAACTTTGGTTGCACTTCGTGCCATGCTCACGGTTGCAGACAGTGATGGTCAGTCCGCTCTTCTTGCTCCTACTGAAGTTTTGGCCTCGCAGCATTTTCGCTCAATCGAGAAAAGCCTTGGAGAGGATCTTGCTAAGCAAGTTGGCCTGACACTGCTAACTGGTCAGCTGCCAACCGATGAGCGTAAGAAGGCCATGCTCCAGGTGGTTTCAGGTAAGGCAAGGATTGTTATCGGAACTCATGCCCTGTTTTCCGAAAAAGTTGAGTTTTATGACTTGGGACTTGTGGTTATCGATGAGCAGCACCGCTTCGGTGTGGAGCAAAGAGAAAAGCTTCGTCTGAAAGGCAAACTATCGCCGCACGTGCTGACAATGACGGCCACCCCAATTCCAAGAACCCTTGCTGTCACAGTGTTTGGTGACATGGCGGTTTCTTCACTTACTGAGTTGCCGGCTGGACGAAAGGAAATCGACTCGCACGTGGTTAGAGCTGGCGACCCTGCTCTGGTGTCTCGAGTGTGGAGCCGACTTGCCGAGGAAATCGCCAAAGGTCATCAAGCATTCGTCGTTTGTCCAAAGATTGACGAGAGCGAGAAAGAGCAATCTGGTGCGTCGGTTGAGAAGACGATTTTGCAGCTAAGGCAAAATCCCGCCCTTGCCGGTGTTCGAATGCAGGAACTTCATGGCCGCATGGATGCTCTAGCCAAGGCTGAAGTTATGCAGGCATTTTTAGCAAAGGAGATCGACCTGTTGGTTTCTACCACGGTGATCGAAGTCGGTGTAGATGTCCCAAACGCAACAGCGATGGTGATCTTGGATGCCGATAACTTTGGAATCTCTCAGCTGCACCAACTTCGCGGCCGAGTGGGTCGAGGGTCAGCCAAGGGGCTTTGTCTATTGCTAACAGCTGCCGAAGATGACTCAATTGCTTTGCAACGAATAGAGGCGGTCGCGGGAGAAAGTGATGGCTTTAAGCTCAGCGAGATTGATCTTGAGCTGCGCCGCGAGGGAGATGTCTTGGGCGCTACCCAGTCCGGAGGTAGATCAAGCCTGAGACTGCTTCGAGTGATCCAAGATGCCGACCTGATTCAAAAGGTACGTGCGGAGCTCGAAGAAGTCTTTGCCAAAGATCCAAAGCTCTCCGGTAACCCAACGCTTAGGCAAGCCATAGACCAAGCCAATGCTGCGGAAAATCTAGCAAAGGGATAAGGCACTATTTGTTGCTAACCTTGGGCTATGGCAAAACTCGCCGTCTACCCGGGTTCATTTGACCCGATAACTCTTGGCCACGTCGACATCATCGAACGGGCTGCCTTGTTGTTTGATGAGCTTGAGGTCTTGGTTGTTCATAACCCTGACAAAGCCCCGCGTTTTTCAAGTTCAGAACGTGTATCGCTAATTAAGGAATCACTTGCTGAGGCCGGAATCACGAGCCCAAATATCAAAGTCACCGAGCTTTCTTCAGGGCTATTAGTTGACTACCTAAGGGAAGTTGACGCCCGAGTTTTGCTAAAGGGATTTAGAAACAACGTAGATCTTGACTACGAACTTCCTATGGCGAAAGTAAATAGAGACCTAAGCGGGATTGAAACCGTGTTTATTGCAGCTGATCCTGCCTACGGCCTAGTTGCCTCTTCTTTGGTACGCCAGGTAGCGCAGCTTGGTGGACCAGTTGAAAACTATGTTTCCAAGGCGGTTGCCAAAGCTTTGCGGGGTTCTAAATGAGCGTCTTTGAAGTTCCGGTAAATGAATTAACTCGTCGACCTGGACAAATGAGTGAACTTGATCTGGAGATAACCCTTACTAGTCCAATGGGCCAAGGTGCCGCAAGAGTTCCGGCAGGGGAGATTGTTGAGCTAAATCTTCGGCTCGAGTCAGTCCACGAGGGCATTTTGGCAACTGGAGAAGTTGATTCAACGGCAAAGGCTGAGTGCTCGAGATGCCTAGAGCCCCTGAATCTAGCGGTCGAGGTGGATTTTCAAGAGCTTTTCGCCTATTCTTTAGAGCAGGAAGATGATTTCCTAGTTCAGGACGAGAAAATCGACCTTGAGCAGGCCATCACCGATGCGGTAGTTTTAAGCCTTCCGTTCAAACCCGTTTGTAGCGAAGACTGTTTAGGTCTGTGCTCTGAATGTGGCATGAAAATGGCCGAAGACCCGGAACACGTTCACCAGGCGCAGATTGATTCTCGCTGGAGTGAGTTAGAAAGCTTTAGGAAAGAGTAAGAAATGCCAGTACCTAAAAGACGCATGTCGCGTTCCAACACTCGCGCTCGTCGCTCACAGTGGAAGGCCGCTCCAATCACTTTGGTTAAGAGCGTTGAAAACGGCAAGACTGTTTACTCACTTCCTCACCGTGCCAAGCTGGTTGAAGACTCCGCAGGCAATGCACTATTCATGGAGTACAAGGGCCGCAAGGTCGCTGACGCCTAAGTCATGAACTTAGCTGCGCTGGGTAAATCCCTTGGCGTTGAAATTGAACCTCAACTACTAGAGCTTGCGCTCACTCATCGTTCCTATTCCTACGAGAACGGTCGCGGACCAAATAACGAACGCTTAGAGTTTCTTGGCGATGCAATCCTCGGCTTTCTAGTCACCGCACACATTCACGATCACTTTTCTGATCTTGACGAGGGTGAACTCACAAAACTGAAAAATGCAGTTGTCAGCGCTCCTGCTCTGGCCAAAGCCGCTCATGGTTTAGATCTTGGTTCGCATCTACTTTTGGGGAAGGGTGAAATCCAAACTGGCGGTCGCGAGAAGCAGAACCTATTGGCTGATTGCTTTGAAGCAGTTCTGGGAGCTGCCTACGTATCTAACGGTATGGACGCAGCCTCAAAGATTGTCACAAAATTCATCCTGCCAATGCTCTCCAATCCAGAAGAAGTACTTGATTCAGCAGATCCAAAGACCACACTTTTGGAATTGCTTCAGGCAGCAAATAGATCGCAGCCCGTTTACGAAATCACCCACGAGGGCCCAGACCACGATCGAACATTCTTTGCCACTTTGTCTGTTGATGGTGAGGTCCTGTCAACAGCCGATGGCCGATCAAGAAAACTAGCTGAAACCAACGCGGCCATTAAAGCCCTAGCCTCGTTCAAGTAAATGCCTGAGCTGCCAGAGGTAGAAACCGTTAGAGCTGGTCTCGCCAAATCTATATCCGGAGCGAGAATCACGGGCCTGAAAATCCACGACTCCAGATCTCTCAAAAGACACTTGAGTGGGCCTGCCGACTTTAGAAAAAAGCTTGTTGGAACCAAGGTTCTGGATGTAGTCAGGCGTGGAAAGTTTCTTTGGCTGCCTTTGGATTCGGGGGTAAGTGCTCTAGTTGGACATTTGGGGATGAGCGGCCAGATGCTTATTCGCACCCCGGATTACCCAGCGGATTATCTCAATCGAGTCACTATTGAGTTTGAAACCAGCAAAGGCAAACCACTTGAACTAAGGTTTGTCGATCAGAGAATTTTTGGCTCTTTGGCTATAGATGATCTAGTTCAGACACGCGATGGGGGCTCGGGAGGATTCAGCG